>CAYLJC010000049.1:0-10919 GCA_964383345.1 uncultured Akkermansia sp.
CGGAATCCCTTCACGGTGGCATTGCCGTTCACCGTGACGTCACTCAGATACGCGAGTACCTTCGTGGCGCGGTCGCGACGCGGCTGGAACTTGAAGAGATCGGGATTGGTGTCGATGAGCCCCGTAGTCGCCTGGCCCGAGCGGAACGTCTGGTCGAGCACGACGTTCTCGAGGAAGGGGATGTTGGTCTTGACGCCGCGGATGCGGAACTCGCGCAGCGCGCGGTGCATGCGCTGCAGGGCGATGTCGAAGCGCGGGCCGAAGGCCGTGAGCTTGACGAGCATCGAGTCGTAGTACGGCGTGACGACCGATCCCGCGTCGCCCGTGGCGGCGTCGAGCCGGATGCCGAACCCCGCGGCCGACCGGTAGTTGATGATCTTGCCGTAGTCGGGCGCGAAGCCGTTGGCGGGATCCTCGGTGGTGATGCGCGCCTGCACCGCAAATCCGTTCCGTGCGATTTCCTCCTGCCGCGGGATGTCGATCTCGTGACCAAAAAGCTCGTGTCCCTGGGCCACGAGGATCTGGGAACGGACGAGGTCGATCCCGGTGATGACCTCGGTCACGGTGTGCTCGACCTGGATGCGCGGGTTCATCTCGATGAAAAACCACTCCTTGGTGTCGATGTCGTAGAGGAACTCGACCGTGCCGGCGTTGTGGTATCCGATCGAGGCGGAAATCTTCACCGCCGCGTCGCAGAGTTCCTTCCGCACGGTGTCGTCGAGTCCGACCGAGGGGGCGATCTCGATGACCTTCTGGTGGCGGCGCTGCACCGAACAATCGCGCTCGTGGAGATGAACGAGATTGCCGTGCTTGTCCCCGAGGATCTGGACTTCGATGTGTTTGGCCCGACCGACAAAACGCTCCAGGAAAACAGCGGGATTGCCGAAGGCGTTCTGCGCTTCATTCTGCGCCTCATCAAGGAGCCCGTCGAGTTCGGACTCTTTTTGCACCACCCGCATGCCGCGGCCGCCGCCCCCGAAAGCGGCTTTGATGATGAGCGGAAAACCGATCTCGCGGGCGATCCTGAGGGCCTCGGCCCGATCCGAGACCGGCTCTTCCGTGCCGGGGAGGGTGGGAATTTGCGCCTTATTGGCGAGAGCGCGGGCCGAGACCTTGTCCCCCATCGCGTCGAGCATCTCGGGATCGGGTCCGATGAATTTCAGTCCCGCTTCGCGGCAGGCCCGGGCAAAGTCGGCGTTTTCCGAGAGAAAGCCGTAGCCGGGGTGAATGAGGGTGACGCCTTTTTCTTTTGCGATGCGGATGATGCCCTCGATGTCGAGATAGGCGCCGACGGGGCCTTTTTCCTTGCGGAGACGGTAGGCTTCGTCCGCTTTGAAGCGGTGGCGGGAAAAGCGATCCTCCTCGGCGTAGATCGCGACGGTGCGCAGACCCAACTCGGTGGCGGCGCGAAAAATCCGGATGGCGATTTCGCCCCGGTTCACGGCCATCAATTTTTCTACTCGGACGGGTTCCTGATTCTCGGTTTCAGACATGGGGCGAGACTATAAACCCAGCCTTCGGGACGGAAAGACCGATTTTCAGGAATTCTTCCGAGCACACGGATTTGTCTCGCATGGGACCAGCCGCCGGTCGGACCTTTCTCGCCCGGCTGCGAAAATCGAGGCCTCAATACGAAAAAATCTCGCTCTCGGCGAAGAAGCGCTTCACTTCGATCTCGCCGTTCTCGGGAGAATCGGAGGCGTGGCAGACGTTGATCATCATGTCTTCGCCGAAATCGCCGCGGATCGTGCCGGGATCGGCTTCCTTCGAATTGGTCGGCCCGAGCATGTCGCGGACCTTGGCGATGACGTCATCCCCCTCCAGGACGGGGGCGATCACCGGAGCCGACTGCATGAACTCGACGATGCTGGGGAAAAAAGGCTTGTCGGCGACGTGGCTGTAATGATCGGCGAGGATTTCGTCGGAGAGCCGGATCATTTTGGCACCGCGAATGGCGAACCCGGCCGCTTCGAAGCGGGCGATGACCTCACCACAATGCGCTTTTTTGACACAATCGGGCTTGAGAAGGATGAGAGAACGTTCGGTCGACATGGGGCGAGGTCTGATAAATGGATGTGTGGAAACGGCTATCTGTAGGCACTTTCAAGGCGAAGGAAAGCGAAAAATCGCTCAGATCCCGCGTTTGTAAGTTTCGCAGCGATTCATCCAACCAGCGGACCAGCGGGATTCCCCGCGTTCGGACGGCGCGTTTTGAATGCGCCGCCGGAGGACGCGTTTGGCCGCTTCACTGAACTCGTCGGCCGACGCCTGGCCGCCAGCGCTGGGACCCATTTCGAGAAGAACATCGCGCAAGCCCCAGCCCTCGCCTTTGTATTTTTCCTCCGGCTTGACGCCTTCGCCTTTGAAATTCACATAGTCGATCAGCGCGTAGAGGCCGGTGCGGGATCCGGCCATTTTGTAAAAATTCTCACGGAGACGAGCCTTTTCCGCCTCCCCGTCGGTGACGGCCTGCATTTTCGGCAGGGCCTGCTCCAGCCGCTGCACGATAAATCCCGTCTGCACCGAAACCGTATCGGCGAGAAACTGCCGCAACTCGTTCATCCGAAGACTATCCCGTGCCTGGAGAAATTCGGCGCGCGATTTCCAGGGACTGCCCTCGGCCTCGGCCACCCAAGTCGGAACGGCGGTGCCCCGCTGCCGCATGTAGGCGAGGAGCTGGGGGAAACTCTCCTGAAAAGGGCCGGGGCGTCCCTCCACATACCAGATGAAATGTCCGATCCCGAGAGAGGGGAAATCCTCCCCGGCATTCCACGAGGTCAGGCCCGCGACAGTCCCGGCGCATTCGTTCTGCCAAATTTTGCGCCCGATCGCGACAGCGTCCGCTTCATTCAAGACGATCCCCGATCCCGTCGCTTCCGGCGAGGCGTCGGGTGAGGAATCGAGCGTCTTGCAACCGGGAAAAGCACCGACAAAAAACGCCACGATAAGGAGACGGGAGAACCACATTTCCTAATTTCGTTAGATAATATAAAAAATCAACTGTGCCTCAAAAAAGGTTTTGATAATTTCCATAATTTAGATTATTTATTGGAACGGATGTGCCGCCTGCATGGACACCTTCCGACCGTTATGAGTTCCGACTACGACATCACCCTGCATTCTGATGAATCTTCGGCGGCAGACCGGACCAGAAGCCATTTCCTCGACTCCATCGGGTTGGGAGAAGAGGGGACGGGTGGAGGAGACGAGGCGAAAGGCGGAACGCCCGTACCGGGCACGGCGGAGAGTCCCCATTGTTTCCCGGATGCCGACGACGAAGTGCCCGGGGAGAGTTTTGATGAAACCCCCGACGAAGGGGTCGTTCTCTCCTCGCAACCGGAGGAATTCGATCTGCTGATGGAGGTGCCTGGAAACGCCGGGGAACGCCCTGTCGCCTATTCCCCGGGTTCCAGTTCCGAACAGACCCGCACCGGCACCACTTCGTATCCGCCGGAGGATCGATTCCCAGCGACCGCAGAGAGGACGGAAACCAATGAGGTTCCACCCGGCGAACCAACCGACCTCGAAGCCTGGCTCACTCTCGAATGCCCTGAATGCCACGGGGAACTCGTCCTGCAGCGCCGTCATCTCGGGATCGAGGGACTCTGCGTCTGGTGCCACACGCCCATTGTCGCCGCCGAATCCCCCCGCGACTCCACCGTCCGCGTCTTCCCCGTGTTCGGACGAATCGCAACGCCGCCGACCGCACCCACCACCGCTCCGGCCGATGCCGACAGCCCGACCGTTTCCCCCGCCACCGATGTCGCGGACGAAAACGAAGAGTCCGCAGCGGATCCCGAGAGGCCCGAGTTCGAACTCCCCGTGGAACTCTCCGCTCCGCCCGAATCCCTCTCGGAACCGTCTCCGGAACACCGGGAAAGCCCCTTCCCCGGCCCGTCCACCAAGGAGGACATCTCTCCCCTCGATCTCGACGCGCTCTATGCAACGAGCGGCTTCGGCGAACCGGCCCCCGCCGCGACACCGCGGGAAGCGCCGGAAGAACCCGGAGCGCCTGCGTTTTCCGCCGCGACTCCGTGGGGCGCGCCCACGTTTCCGGCAATGACGTCGTCGGCCCCCGCTTCCCCCGCCCCACCGGAATCCGCAACCACGGCCAACGCAAGCGAATCTCTTTCTCCGCCCGACGATTTTGGCGCTTCCTTCCCGGCGAGCGGTTTCGGGCACGCGACCACTCCCTCGGAACTCGGCGATTTCATCGCTCCGGGCCAGGCCAACTCCGCCTCCGACGAAGCCGTGCCCCCGTCTCATCCCGCGCCCCTGACAGATGATTTCTCGGCGGGCTTTGCTGCGGACGGATTTTTCCCTGCCACCTCTCCGACCCCGGAACCGGCTCCCGGCAGCGATACGACGGCGGAAGAAGAAGAAGATTTCCCCGCTCCGTCCGCCACGGATTTCTCCGCAGGCAAGGCCCCGGAGAATCCGACGGGCTTTGGCTTTTTCTCCGGGATTTCCGAGGAAAATGTGACGAACACCGGATGGGGCATTTCGGAGCCGATCGGGACGGCTTCCCCCGACGAGGCTCCCGTTCCCTTCCCCTCCGGGGCGATCCCTTCTCCGACCGCGGATACCGTGACAAATTCTTTCTTCGGCAACTCCCCTTTCCCGGCGGCTTCCCCGGTGCCGGAACCGGCGCCCGCTGCGGACCCGTCCGAGACACCGGTGTCGCTCTTTTCCGAAACGTCACCGCAATCGATCCCCCTGACGACGCCGGAACCGCCGCCCGCCGCATCGGACCCGTCCGAAGCGCCCTCGCCGCAAATGGCGGAGTCCACCTTTCCCTCTCTCCTCCATCCGAGCGGGACGACCGGTCCGAATGTGGTTTCGGAACCTCTCGGATCCAAATCCAAACCAAAAGTCCGCAAAGGGTTTCTCGTCCTGATGGTGGTGATCGTCGGGTTCGCCGCCGGAGCCGCCCTCGCCTCCTTCGTGCTCCCGGTCGACGAGTATGTCCAGGCCGCACGCACTTTCATGGAGGGAAAATTCGGAACACCCGCCCAGGGAACGTCCGTCCTCCCGGTGATCGCCGGAGAGACGCACCACCCCGGCATCGCTCCTCCGAGCCCCTGACCTCCCCGATGACCCATGACCCCGCCTTTTTCTGAAACGGAACCCACCGAATCAGCCGAACCAAGTGGATCAACCGAAACACCGCTACGCCTGACATGCCCCGATTGTGGTGGCGCGCTCCATCTGCACCGGCGGAATCTCGGCGTCACCGGACAATGCGTACACTGCGAGACGCCCCTCACCGCCTGGGAACAACAGGGTTCGATCCGGCTCCTTACCGGGTTCGATCCGGATCGCGCCGCCTCCCCGAACGCGGTGCCGACGCAGGAGCGGACTCCGACCCCGGCGTTTCAACAATCTCTCCTCTTCCGCGATATGTCCGCGGAGGACGACGAATCCATTTCATCCCTGTTCCGGAGCGAGGATCCCGCGTCGCAGATCACGCCGGCCTGGGGAACAAAAATCCCACGGGAAAATTATTCTCCCATTTCCCCCTTCGCCACGGGATCGGCCGGCGGCGGTTTCGCCGAGTCCCTCTTCCGTGAGAAAGTGACAAAGGTATCCCCGCCGACCACTTCGACGCAGAACGCAGGTGAAGAGTCGGTCATCGTCGATGGTGACGGGCGTCCCATGAAGCCGATGACAAAAGCAGGGGAGACAAATTTCGCCGCAGATCTCTTCTCGGACGCCAAAGCGCGGCAACAATCTCGTTGGGTAAAAAAATCCATCCAGATGCTGCTGGTGCTCCTCGTCCTCGCCACAGTGGGCGCAGGCGCCTTTTTCGCCACCCCCGAAGAAAAGATCGCCATCTGGAAAGAGAAAACCTACGCATGGTTCGAGCCTGGCCTCGCCGCCCTCGACTACGTCCCCGAGGGTCTCCGCCCCGATTCGCTGCCGCGCACAAATCCCGGGATCGCCGCCGAGGACGGCAAAAACGGTGAATCGAGCAAGAATCTCAACGTCTTTGACGGACTCAAAAAGATGGACGGCGAAATCGACAGAGTGCGCAGCGCGGCCGAAGAAGAATTGAAGAATATCAACCAGCTCTGAGAGCGGTGCCGGAGCCGTTCCTCATCGGCTCATGTAAGGGAGCGCGGCGACGGTCTCCTCGATCCGGTCGACACCGTCGAGAAGCTCGCCGATGGGGTCCCACTGGCCGGAGAGAAACGCATCACGCGCCGTGCTCGGAATCGTCACGGGGATGGTCTGGTCACCGAAAGCGACCTGCTGCGCCACCACGTCGATCACGATCTCCGTTTCCGGATCGGCATTGACCGCGGCGGCGAGCTTTTCGATATCCGCCGCCGTGGCGATGACGCAGGGCATCCCGAGAGTGGCGCAGTTACCGAAGAAAATCTCGGCGAAACTCTGGGCGATGACCGCACGGAATCCGCCCTTGTTGATCGCCTGGGGGGCGTGCTCGCGCGAGCTGCCGCAGCCGAAGTTGATCCCCGAGATCAGGATGCTGGCCCCCGCGAAACGATCCTCGTTGAGCGGATGCGCCTTCAGGTCGCCATTTTCCTCGTGGCGCACGTCGTAGAAAAGAAACTCCCCCAGTCCGTCGAAGGTCACACACTTCATGAAGCGGGCCGGAATGATGCGGTCGGTATCGATGTCGGAACCGGGCACGTAAACGCCTTTGCCGGAGACGGAGGTGATTTTCTCGAGAGCCATGATGCGATGGGATTTGGAAGGCTCACCCATCGGCGCTGGCCCTCGCAAACTCAAGTGGAAATCCGCGATACCGCCTCCGCCGGGGCTCATCGCGGGATTGCCAGGAACGGAAAATTTGCCAAACTTGTAACCAACCCCAGTCCTCCAATTCTTATGAAGCGATCTCTCCTGTTTTCAACGATCCTCGGTCTTTGTATCGCCCCGCTTTTTGCTGCGGACGAGGACTACGCCCCCGGTCCCGACTCCCAGGTCAAAGAGGGCGTCCCACAAGGCGAAGTCACCAAACACGATTGGAAAAGCAACATTTTTGAAAACACCGAACGCGACTACTGGGTCTACGTCCCCGCCCAATACGACGGCTCCCGCCCCGCCTGTGTTCTCGTCTGTTTCGACGGGGGCGGGTTTGTCAAAGCGGACGGCGCTTTCCGCGCTCCCACCGTCCTCGACAATCTCATCCACGCCGGGGAGATTCCCGTAACCGTCGGCATTTTCATCAACCCGGGCGTGTTCCCCGCCACGAAGGAAGGACAGGAAGCCCGCCGCAACCGCAGCTTCGAATACGACACCCTCAGCGATCAGAACGCCCGTTTTCTTATCGAAGAAATCCTTCCCGAGGTGGGCAAAACCGTGAAACTCTCGGCCAATCCCGACTGCCGTGTCACCTGCGGCAACAGTTCGGGCGGCATCGCCGCCTTCACCGTGGCGTGGGAGCGCCCCGACGCCTTCCGCAAAGTCATCAGCCACATCGGGAGCTTCACCAACATCCGCGGCGGGCATGTCTACCCCGCCCTCATCCGCAAGACCGAAGCAAAACCGCTCCGCGTTTTCCTCCAGGAAGGCGAGAACGACCTCGACAACCTCCACGGCAACTGGCCCCTCGCCAACCTTCAGATGGAGGCTGCCCTCAAGTTCGCCCAATACGATCACAAGTTCGTTATGGGCACTGGCAAGCACAGCGGCCGCCATGGCGGTGCCATCTTTCCCGATACGTTGCGCTGGATCTGGCGCGACTGGAAAACGCTACAACCGTGATCCGAAGCCATCCCGGCTTTCCTTTCGCGGGATTTCGGACGAAGTTTGCATAATTCGCCCGGACCGCTCGTCACGATAGGATACAGTGGCAACAGCAACTCACAAATCCACCCACAAACCCACCAGAACCGATATGAAAAATTCACTGAAACTCACTTTCCTCGGCCTCGCTTTCTTCGCGGCCTCGACCATGACTTCCTGCACCCCCGGAGAACGTGGTGCTCTCGTCGGCGGTGCCATCGGAGCGGGAACCGGAGCCCTCATCGGTGACGGAACCGGTGCTCTCATCGGCGGTGCGGTCGGTGCCGTGGCCGGCTCGGAAATCTCCAAGAAGCGCGCCGCCCGCAACCACGGATATTACCATCGCGGCAATCGCGGATACTACCGCTACTGAAATCCGGGTCCCGCCGCCCTCCCTGACGAACCGGAAAAATCGTAAGAAGTTTCCCTCATTTACACTCTTTCTTATGAAAATCTCTCCGAAATCAGTCCTCGCCGCGATGGGACTCGTCGCGGTCGTCACCCTCGCCTCCTGCACCCCGGGAGAGCGAGGGGCTCTTATCGGCGGAGCCCTCGGGGCCGGCACCGGTGCCCTCATCGGCGACGAAACCGGCGCTCTCGTCGGCGGCGCGATCGGGGCCATCGCCGGGTCGGAAATCTCCAAAAACCGGGCCGCCCGGAATCATTACTATTATGATCGGGGCTATCACGGATACCACGGCCATCACGACCACTACAGCGCCCCGCCCCGCTACTATCGGCAATCCCCCTACCGGGGCGGCTACCACCGGCACCACTACCCCTACCGCGGCAGGGGCTATTAGTCGTGGCCCGACAGACGAAATCAACCCAGCGGGAGGCCGAAAGCCTCCCGCATTTTTTGTTCTTTTCGTCGCTCAGACGACGCGGCGTTTGAAAAAGACCGTCGCGAGGGGCGGGACTTCGATCTGAATGGACCAGTCGCGGCCGTGGGCGGATTGCTCCTGCGCGGGGATGCCCCCGGCGGCACCGACGTTGGAGCCGCCGTAGAGTTCCGAATCGCTGTTGAGAATTTCCTCGTAAAAGCCGGTCTCGGGCACGCCGAGGCGGTAGCCGGGGCGCGGCACCGGGGTGGCGTTGACGATCACCACGATACTTTCGCCGTCACGGCTGCGCCGGACAAAAGAAAAGAGGCTGTGTTTTGCGTCGTCGTGATCGATCCACTCGAAACCGCCCGGCTCGTGGTCGAGTTCGTGCAGGGCGCTCTCGGAGACGTAGACGCGGTTGAGATCCCGCACGAGCCGCTGGAACCCGCTGTGCTCGGGGTATTCGAGGAGATGCCAGGGGAGGCTCTGGGAGTAATTCCATTCCTCGGCCTGCCCGATGTCGATGCCCTGGAAGAGCAGCTTCTTGCCGGGATGGGCGAACATCCAGGCGAGGAAAAAACGGGCGTTGGCCATCTGCTGCCAGCGGTCGCCGGGCATTTTCTGAATGAGGGAACCCTTTCCGTGGACCACCTCGTCGTGGCTGAGGACGAGGACGTAGTTCTCGTGATAGGCGTAGATCATCGAGAAGGTCGCGGTGCCGTGGTGGTACTTGCGATGGACCGGTTCGTGGCTCATGTAGCGGAGCGAATCGTTCATCCAGCCCATGTTCCATTTGAATCCGAAACCGAGACCGCCGCTGTCGACCGGACGGGAGACACCGGGAAAGGCGGTCGATTCTTCCGCCAGGGTCATGATGCCGGGATGTTCCTCGTAGCAGATCTGATTGAGCTGTTTCACGAACTCGATCGCCTCGATGTTCTCGCGACCGCCGTATTGGTTCGGGATCCACTGCCCGTCCTCGCGGGAATAGTCGAGATAGAGCATCGAAGCCACCGCATCGACGCGGAGACCGTCGATATGAAACTCCTCCAGCCAGAACATCGCGTTGCTGATGAGAAAATTGCGCACCTCGTTGCGTCCGAAATTGAAGATCAAAGTGCCCCAGTCGGCATGTTCGCCCTGACGGGGATCCGCGTGCTCGTAGAGAGCGGTGCCGTCGAAACGGGCCAGCCCGTGGGCGTCCTTGGGAAAATGCGCCGGGACCCAGTCGATGATCACCCCGATGCCCCGCCGATGGCAACGGTCCACGAACCGGCGGAACTCATTGGGGCTGCCGAAGCGGCTCGTCGGCGCAAAATAACCGCAGCCCTGGTAGCCCCACGAACCGTCGAAGGGAAACTCCGCCACCGGCATCAGTTCGATGTGGGTGTAGCCCATCTCCGCGACGTAGTCGATCAGTTCTGCGGCGAATTCGAGATACGTGAGAAAGCGATTGCCCTCGTCGAAGCGACGCTTCCACGAACCCAGATGCACCTCGTAAATGGACATGGGGCCATGGTAGGGATCGCGGGCGGCCCGCTGCTCCATCCACTCGGCGTCGTGCCACTCGTAGCGGTTGAGATCGTAGATGATGCTCGCGGTCTCGGGGCCGTGCTGGGAAAAAAAGGCGAAGGGATCGCTCTTGACGAAAAGGTGCCCCCCCGCTCCGACGATTTCGAATTTGTAGTGATCGCCCGGCACGAGATGGGGGATGAAGATCTCCCAGATCCCGTTGTGGTTGCGCATGGGATGGACACGGCCGTCCCAGCCGTTGAAATCCCCCACGACACTGACGCGGAAGGCGTTCGGAGCCCACACCGCGTAGGAGACCCCGTCCACCCCCTCGAACGGACGGACGTGCGCGCCCATCGTCTTCCACAGGTGGCGGTGCGTACCCTCGCCGAAAAAATAGACATCCTGCTCCCCTAGCACCGGGCCGAAGGAAAAGGGATCACGCAGGGGCTCGGTGATCACCTCGCCGAATTGGAAGGTGAGGGTATAGGGAAATCGCTCCGTCCGGTCCGGAAAAAGGCATTCGTAAAAACCCTCGCGTTTCAGACAGGTCATTTCCACGGTCTCGCCGCCTTCGGGAGTGACCCGGACGAAGGCCGTGTAGGGACGGAAAACCCGCAGCACCATGCCCTCGCCCGCCGGATCCGGGTGCAGCCCGAGAAAGCCGAAGGGATCCCCGTGAGCGGCGTTTGCGATCAGCGAAATCTCGTCGGGAGCGGAGTGGCTGGGGCGGCGGGGGGGGGACGACATGACCGAGAAGTGTAAAACGAAAATTGCTTTTTAGAAAGCAGGCTTCCACGAATTGAGTAGTTTGGCCTTAGCACGTTCAAT
>CAYLJC010000050.1:0-9846 GCA_964383345.1 uncultured Akkermansia sp.
ACAAAATCTTCACCAAAGAACTGCTCTTCCCCCTCGCCGGACGCTCGATCCTGTTCGCCACCCCCTTCTCCGGCGAACCCGTCACTTTCACCGCCGCGAAAGTCTATTACGGGGAATATGTCGAGACAGAGGAGCCGGCCGAAACCGATGCCGAGGAAACTCCGAAGAAGGAAGAATGAGTCGAAGACCCGGGTCGGGCCCCCGTCTTGTTCCAGGGGTATGGTCCAAGGTCTCGTTCCTCGATTTGGCTGCACCCTTTATTGTTGTTAGATCTTGCGGTTTGGATGTTTGATGTAGGTAACTCCTGGCAGGCCATCGAAATCTGCATCCTGGGTGAGCAAATCGGCAACCGCATCGCGGGCCGTCGCATAGATGATCCCGTCAGCCAAAGGCAGTTGGTAGCGATGGCTTATTTCCGCGGCAATCACGGCAAGTCTCTCATCAAGTGAAATGACGCGACCTTGCTTCATTGCCGCTGCCGCGGTCAAAGCATGCGACAAAGAGGATTCCCGCAAAATCCATCGATAGACCTCTGTAATGGAGAGGGAGGGGACGACCAAATCTTCTGTTGCTTGTAGGGCCGTCGCAAAACGTGAGCTGTTCGAGCCTCCGGTGAAAAACTCAATCCATCCAGAGGAGTCCACTACCGTAGGCATCGGTCTTCCTCGCGTTTGAAGGTATTGCGAACGTTCTTCAGAAATCCTTCCAGATGAGCAATCGGCCTGATGGGAACCAATTCAATCCGGTCTTCGAGCTGCACGACCTCAATCTTATCGCCAGCTTCCAGGGAGAGTCCTTCTCGAATATCCTTCGGAATGACAATTTGAAATTTTGGGGAAACGGTGACCGTGGCCATATCGATGCGTTAACCGTAGCACGAGCTGCGCATCGATGCAAGGACCCATTTCTGAGGGCAGTGTATGTTCAAAATCAATCCAGCACCCGCCGACTGCCGGAGGCAACCCGGAGGGCGAGCGAAGCGAGGCAAATCCCGCCGCCACCTGCTCGCGCTGGGAGTCAGCCCCCCGCCGGGTGCATCTGGCGACGCGCAGCCGCAAAGGCTATTGGCGGATGAGTCGGAATGGACTTGGCCCGCTCACCCGCCTCACCCTGCAACAAAGCGATTTTGGCTCATCCTGTCAAGAGCTTGCGGGTTTTTTCGCCGGATCAGGCATGGGAAATCTAATTCAAACCCACTAAAAACCCAGGGAATTCCAGACCGTGCGGATGACTCGATTCCGCCTCGCCAACCATGATCCCGGGCCGGAAAGCCGAGATTCCGGTGTCCCTTCGCGCCCTTTTGTGTCTTACTGCTCTTTCCTGATCCGACAAAGCTCCCATGAACCGACGCCATTTTCTCCATTCCTCCCTCGCCGCGAGTCTCGCCGCCATTCCCGCCGTGGCGGAGGGCAAACGCAGGCCTCGCATTCTCCTGCGCAACGGCTGGCAAAGCCAGAATATCGGCGACATCGCTCACTACATGGGCATGATGGAGCTGCTGCGGCACCATCAGATCGACGCCGAGGTGCTCTTCTGGACCAGCAACATTGAGAACGGAGCGGACATGCTGTTCCAAAAGCATTTTCCCGAAGTGCCTTTTTTCAAGGACAAGGAAAGTGTTGATCGCGCCTTCGAAGAATGTGATTTTTTCCTCCACGGATCGTGTTCCGGCTTCCACTGGCGCCACGCGAGGCGCTGGCACGACGAAACCGGAAAACCCTTCGGAGTCATGGGTATCTCCCTGACCAGCGCGGAGGAGGAGATTATCGAGACCCTCAAGCTCGCGAAGTTCGTGTATTTTCGCGACGGGGTTTCGGCCCAGGCTGCCACCGGGATTTTCGACATTCCCAAACCGCCCGCGATGGGCTGGGGACCGGACACCGCCTTCGGCATCGTGAAACTGCGCGACGAGGAACGCGCCACCGCCTACCTGAAGGAAAACGGACTGGAGGAGGGCAAGTTCCTCTGCTGCATCCCCCGCTACCGCTGGACCCCCATCTGGACGATCCATCCCGGTCGCAAGTTCAACGAAACAAAGCACGCCTACAACGAGGAGAAGAAAGAGCACGACCACGCCCCGCATCGCGAGGCCATCGTCCGGCTCGTGCGCGAGGCCGGGGTGAAAGTGCTCATCACCCACGAAGATCAGACCCAGATCCCGCTCGGCAAGGAGGTGCTCTACGATCCGCTGCCCGAGGACGTAAAGAAAAACGTGGTCTGGCGCGACACCTTCTGGCTCACCGACGAGGCCCTCAGCGTTTACGTGCGCAGCCTCGGCCTGTTTGGCAACGAGATGCACAGTCCCATCATGGCCATCGCCAACGGGATTCCCGCAGTGGTGGGCCGCTGGGACGAGCAGACCAACAAGGCCTTCATGTGGCGCGACATCGGCCTCGATGACTGGCTTTTCACCATGGACGACGAGGCGCAAATCCGGCGCATCCCCGAGACCGTCCTCGCCTTCGCGAAGGACCCCGCCGCCGCCCAAGCGAAGGCGGAAGAAGCGCGTCGGATCGTCCTCGCGAAGCAGGAGGAGCAATTCGCCACCTTGGACAAGGCGCTCGGGGAGACGGTGTGAGGGGAAAGGCGGAGGCCAAAAGGCGATGGTCCGTTCCCGGGCGGACGGCTTTCTTCGGTGCGCGGCTCAGTCGGCAGGCCTCGGGGCGGGGGGCTCTGGCAGCAGGTTTTCCTCTTGGGAAAGGCGTTGTTCCTCTCTCAACCGCTCGTCTATGGTGCGGTCGGCCGACAGGTCCATTTCGAAGATCTCCGGGGCCGCCTCGCGAAGTTCCGGGGAAGGGGCCGGGATCACTGTTTTCTTCCCCGTCTTGCGGCCGGAACGCTTTAGATGCACTCGATAGATGGGTTCGGGCATTTCGATGCCGGCCTCGTCAAACGCTTCCTTGACGAGCCGGATCGACTGGCTCCGGACTTTCAGGAAATCGTGTTGGGTCTGGTCGAGCCAGGCAAAAAACCGGAGTTGGATGGTGCTCTCCCCCAGTTGGTCCACGACGATGACCGGCTCGGGATCATCCAGCACCTCGGGGATGCGCGCGAGCGCGAGCAAGCCCACTTTTTGGGCTTTGTTGAGATCGATGTTCACGGAGATGCCGGCGGCGAACTCGAATCGTCGCAGCGGGTTGCGGGTGTAGTTGAGCAGCTCCGAGTTGATCACAATGCTGTTCGGGATGCGCAGGTGATTGCCGTCGGGCGTGATCAGGACGGTGTCCCTCGAGGTGAGCAGCGCCACCTTTCCGGAGAGCCCTCCGATTTCGATGAAGTCGCCGATTTCGAAGGGA
Source organism: uncultured Akkermansia sp. (assembly GCA_964383345.1). Classification (GTDB taxonomy): domain Bacteria; phylum Verrucomicrobiota; class Verrucomicrobiia; order Verrucomicrobiales; family DEV007; genus Arctic95D-9. The sequence continues at coordinate 3,297 of CAYLJC010000050.1, forward strand.
TTTTGGGTGCTGAGGAGGACGCCCGAGAGATAGTTCTCAAGGATGTTTTTGAAGGCAAAACCGAAGACGATGCCGACGAGGCCGGCCGCGCCGAAGACAGCGCCCACGATGGCCGTCGCATCGAGGATTTCCAGCGCGAGGACAAAGCCGAGGAGGATCACCATGAGCCGTACGAGACGGCGCGCGAGGTTCCTCGCCAGGGAGGAAACCCGCAGCCGGGCGTACCATTTTTCACGACGATGAAAAAAATTGGCGAGGATCACGGAGAACGCGATCACGCCCACCGCGATGGCGATGAGCGGCAGCTTTGTCAGGAAAGAGTCGCCGAGGTGGTGGAGTTTCGCCATCGCCGGGGACAAGCGGGCTCCGACCTGGGTGGTTTCCGAGAGCCGGTCGAGGGTGAGGACAACCCCCTCGGTGCGCCGCACCAGGGCGAGGGCATCCTCCCGCGTTCTGGCCCCCGGGACTTCACCGCTGAGGGTGACCACCCCGGAACTCACTTTCACCTCGATGGTTTCGAATTCTTCGATCTGCGAAAAGATGGCGGTGATGCGCTGCCGTATCTTTTCGTCGGGGGTGAGGGTGCTGACTTCGACACGCGGTTCCGGATCCGCTTCTTTCGCCGCCTGGCCCTGCGCGGAGGGAGCGAGGGCAAAAGCGAGCGGGAGGAGAAGCAAGGCAAGGGAAAGGCGGTGGCGCGGAGAAGGGGAGGGGGCGACCGGGACGATCATAAACAACGGTCCGCCCGAATGCGCTTTGGCGTCAAGGGTTTTCGCGGGATGCGGAATCTCCGGTGCCGACATTTCTTCCCGGTCAGATAGTCAGGCTCCCAGGAAAAAGGCCGTCTCGGCGAGGCGCTTGCCGTTCACCTGCACTTCGACGCGATGACGACCGGGGTAGTGTTTCCGGGTTGAGAAATCGCGGATCGTCTGGCGTTTTTCGAGGACGAGGGTTTCCTCCGCTCCGAGCGTGATTTCTTTCCATTTGAAGATTTTCTCTGACGTTTTGCCCGACTGTTTCACGTAGTGGACGACATAGTCGATGAGGAGTTGCTGTGTTTTTTTCTCCGTCGAAGCCAGGTGCAGGGAGAGCCGGATTTCCTCTCCCGTCGCGATTGTTTCGGGGGATATGGTGAAGGACTCGATCCGCACCTGTGCGGGCTGGCCCGCCCCCAAGAGGGTGAGGGCTCCGGGGTGACCCTCTTTGACGAGGGTGCGCAGGGCCCGTTTGGCGATCCAGGCGGTGCGGGGATTGTTTTTGTCCCAACGGGTCAGGGTTTGCAGGGCGATGTCAGGGTTGTCGTGGCTGATGTCGTTGAGGTGGTTGGCGACGGATTTGCGCACGTAGAGGCTCGGGTCGGCGCGGAGGTTTTCGAGGAGGGGAAGGGCGGGGCGCGGATCGGCGATGAGTTCGGGGAGGCGGAAGGACCAGGGCAGACGCGGGCGGCAGCCTTCGCTGGCGAGGCGGCGGACGTGCTCGTCGGGATCGTGCGACCATTCTTCCATAACCGCGAGGGTGGCGGAGAGGTCGCGTTTGAGGAATTCGCGGATGGCGAATTCGGAGGAACCGAAGGGGGTGAAAAATCTCAGCGCCTCCATCGAGGCATCAAAATCGTCGTGCCCGTAGAGGCCCACGAAGTCGGGGAGAAAGAGGGTCACAAACTTGTGTTCGATCCGCGGTGCGAGCGAGCGGAGAACGGTGAGCGAGTCACCATAGTCGAGGGGGAGGGCCGCGCGGGTGGCTTCGCTCATGCGACGGAGCCGCTGCAGCAGGGAAAGTGGCTCCAGTCCGTCGAGGGCCAAGGCGAGGAAGTCTTTTTGGTGGAAGCGGGGGTGAAGGGCGGCGAGCTCTCCGGCGATACGACGGAAGCAGGCTTCGTCGAACCAGTCTTTGAGAACGGGGGCGGATTCTCGGGGCATGGGAAAATTTTCAGCGAAAGAGCAATACCGGAACGGTGCAGGTGCGCAGGAGGGTCGTGGTGGTGCTGCCGAGGATGAGCCGCCTCACCCGGGTGTGGCCATAGGCTCCCATGACGAGAAGGTGGATTTCCCGCTCCCTGACCTCCCTCGCGATGATGTCGTCCGCATCGCCCGGGAGAAGGTCCGCAGTGACGGTGAAGCCCGCCGTTCGGAGTGAGTCGGCGGCGGTCTCGAGTGGGCGGGCGAGTTCTCCGGCGGCTTTGCCCACGGCCAGGAGGTGGCACTCCGCTCCCCGCAGCAGCGGCTCGGTGGTCACGTAGTGAACCGCTTTGCACGCGCTGGCACCACCGTCGAAGGCGATCAGAAAACGGACGGGGGTCCTGAACTCCCGCGAGGCAACCAGCACCGGCACCGGCACGCTGCGCACCACTCGCTCCAAATTGCTCCCCAAGTGGCCCCGGGCGAAATCGGCGTGCTCCCCGCGCTTGCCGATCACAATCAGCGATGTGTCATCGACGAGTTCGTCGACGGCATCCACGAGGGAACCGTGGCGCTGGGTGGCGGTGACATCCGGGCTGTCGTCCGTCGCTGCGGCGCGGAGTTGTCTCATGGCGTCGTCGAGGATCGCTTGCCCCCGCAGCCGGGCGACGCGGGCGTGGGTTTCGTCGGCGAGGGCGAGTTCCGCGAGCAGTTCGGCGCTGGCGTCAAAACCGATCGTCCCGCTGAGATCCCGCTCCGAAGGATGTTCGTGGCGCTCGATGACGTGGAGCACATGGATGGGGGCGGACTGACGGGAGGCCGCCCACGCCGCATGGTGGTACACGCTGGAAGCGTAGAGGGAACCGTCGGTGCAAGCGATGATCATGGGGGTGGAGAGGTTGGGGTTCAGTGTTCGAGCATGCGTTCCAGGGCGTCCGGCTTGTCGTGAACGGCGAGTTTTTCGACGATCGTGGCGCTCGCTTCGTTGAGTCCGATCACTTCGACTTCCGCTCCCTCGCGACGGAATTTCAGAATGACTTTGTCGAGGGCTCCGACCGAGGTCAAGTCCCAGAAATGGGCCTGGGAAACGTCGATGACAACTTTCGAGAGCACTTCCCGGAAATCGAAGCCCGCGAGGAAGGTGTCCGCGGACACGAAGAACACCTGGCCGCGGACGAGGTAGGTCCGCTGATCGCCTTGCCGTGTCGAGGTGATCCGGATGACCTGGGCCACTTTGCGGGCGAAGAACAAGGCGGCGAGGAGCACGCCGACCGCTACTCCGATGGCGAGGTTGTGGGTCCACACCACGGTAATGACGGTGCCGAGCATGACCAGGTTGGTGGTCCGCGGATGCACTGCGAGGTTTCGGAAGGAGGCCCAGTTGAAAGTGCCGATCGAGACCATGATCATCACCGCGACCAACGCCGCCATCGGGATTTGCCGGACCCACGGACCGAAGGCGAGAATCAGCACCAGCAGGAAGACCCCGGCGCAGAGAGTGGAGAGGCGGGTCCGACCGCCCGATTTCACATTGATGATCGACTGGCCGATCATCGCGCATCCCGCCATGCCTCCGAAGAGCCCGGCGGTGATATTCGCCAGCCCCTGGCCCCGGCATTCCCGGTTCTTGTCGCTCGGCGTGTCGGTGAGTTCGTCCACGATCTGGGCGGTCATGAGCGATTCGAGGAGACCCACCACCGCCATGCTCAGCGAATAGGGCAGGATGATCGCGAGGGTCTCGAAAGCGAGGGGAACCTGCGGCCAGAGAAACAGCGGCAGCGTGTCGGGCAGCGTGCCGAGATCCCCGACCCGCCGCACATCCAGGCCGAACCCTATCGCGATGCTTGTCAGGACCACGATACAGACCAGCGGAGAGGGCACCGCTCTGGTCCAGCGGGGCAAGAGGTAGATGATCGCCAGTCCTCCGGCCACCATGGTGTAGGTGATCCAGTTGACTCCCGGCACCCCCGGTTTCAGTTCGGGGAGTTGCGCCAGAAAGATAAGAATGGCCAGCGCGTTGACGAAGCCGGTCATGACCGCTTTCGAAACGAAGCGCATCAGGGACCCCACTTTCAGCAGGCCGAGGACGATCTGGATCCCGCCGGTGAGAATCGTGGCGGCGAGAAGATACTGGAGGCCGTGGTCCCGCACGAGGGTGACCATCAGCAGCGCCATCGCTCCGGTCGCAGCCGAAATCATCCCCGGACGACCGCCCGCGAAAGCGGTCACCACCGCGATGCAAAAGGAAGCGTAGAGACCGACCTTGGGATCGACCCCGGCGATGATCGAGAAGGCGATCGCCTCGGGAATGAGGGCGAGGGCGACGACCATACCCGCCAGCACATCGCCGCGGAGATGAGAGAACCAGGAAGAGCCGGAGAAGAGAGCGGGCATCGGAACAAGGGAATTGGGCGAAATGAGGGAAGTAAGGGGGGAATGAAAAACAAAGGACTTCCGCGCACGGCGTGGCACGAACGGAGGGAGCGCGCGCCATCGTCCGCGTCGGAAGGAGACGACGAGACCGTCGGCAAACCAAATGCGGCGGGAGCGTCACCGCGGACGGATCCATTGGCAAAGCGTGGCAAGGGGGCGCGGTCCCGACCGACTTTCGGCCTCCACCGACGCGGCGCGCATCCTGCGCCCGTATCCGTCCCCAGGCAAGGGTTTTCCCGCGCGACCTTGGTTTCCCTGCGAAACCGTTTCGGAAAATCCCTTGTGAAATGGCTTTTTTCCCCTACATTTGCGCCCCTCGACCGCTTGCAGGTGCTCCGGAAGCGGTCGGGTCAATCAAAACGGAGCGATGTCGGAAGGCTTGTTCACCAGTAACCAACCCCCAACCTTATTCTATGTCAGCAACACTCAGTCCCTCCGGTCTGGACCTCATGGCCCTGATCGATCAGAAATTCCACAGCCACCGCGAGAACTCCATCGTGCGGGGCACCATCATCGAAGTCCGTCCGCAGGTCGTGGTCGTGGACGTCGGTGCCAAATCCGAGGGGATCATCCCGATCTCCGAATTTGAAGACGAAGAATTTGCCGTCGGCGACGAAATTGAAGTCCTCCTCGAGAAGCTGGAGAACGACGAGGGCATGGTCGTGCTTTCCAAGGAGAAAGCGGCCCACAAACAGAACTGGGACAAAATCGTCAAAGTTTACGAAGACGGCGGCCTCGTCAAAGGCAAGGTCAAGTCCGTCGTCAAAGGCGGTCTTATGGTCAACGTCGGGGTCGAGGCTTTCCTCCCCGGATCGCAGATCGACATCATCCCGCCGAAGGATCTCAACGAATACGTCGGCAATGTTTACGAGTTCAAGATCGTCAAGGTCAACGACATCCGCAAGAACATCGTTCTCAGCCGTCGCGAGGTGATCGAAGCCGAACGCGCCGAGCAGCGGGCCGAGTTCCTCGACTCCGTCAAGATCGGCGATCGCGTCGAGGGCATCGTCAAGAACATCACCGACTTTGGCGCCTTCATCGATCTTCAGGGCATGGACGGCCTCCTCCACATCACCGACATGAGCTGGGGCCGCATCAACCATCCCAGCGAAATGCTCGCGATCGGCCAGAAAATCGATGTCATCATCCTCGACGTCGACAAGGAAAAAGAGCGTGTCTCGCTCGGTTCCAAACAACTTCAGGACAACCCCTGGGAAGAGATCGAAGCCAAGTTCCCCATCGGCATGGAAGTCGGCGGCAAGATCACGAAACTCGTTCCCTACGGGGCTTTTGTGGAACTCGAAAAAGGAGTCGAAGGCCTCATTCACGTGTCCGAACTCTCCTGGACCAAACGCATCACGCGCCCCAGCGATGTGCTTTCCCTCGATCAGGACATCCGAGCCGTCGTGCTGGCCATCAGCAAGGAAGAGCAGAAGATCTCCCTCGGGGTTCGTCAGCTCGAAGTCAATCCCTGGGACGAAGTCGAAGCCCGCTACCCCATCGGCACCACGATCAAGGGCGAGATCCGCAACCTCACTCCCTACGGTGCTTTTGTGGAACTCGAAGATGGCATCGACGGCATGATCCACGTGTCCGACCTCAGCTGGACCCGCAAGATCAACCACCCCAGCGAAGTGGTGAAAAAAGGCGAGGTGGTCGAGGCCGCCGTGCTGGAAATCGACAAGACCAACCAACGCATCAGCCTGGGCGTCAAGCAACTCGAGAACGATCCCTGGAGCGAGATCGACAGCCGTTTCAAGGTGGGCGACCTCCTCAAGGGAACCGTCGCGAAGATCGCCAGCTTCGGCGCGTTCATCCAGCTCGAAGACGACATCGACGGCCTGGTTCATATCTCGCAGCTCAGCGAGGATCATGTCGCCAAGGTCAAAGACGTCATCAAAGTCGGCGACGAAGTCGAAGCCCGCGTCATCAAGGTCGACAAGATCGAGCGCCGCATCGGTCTCTCGATCAAGGCGGCCGAGTACTCCGAAGAGCAGCTCAAGAAAGAGACCGCCGCCTTCGATGCGCTCCGTCCCAGCTCCGACCTCGTCGGACTCGAGCAGGCCTTCAATCTGGCGACCGAGGAATGGCGCCCGAGCGACAGCGCCCAGGAGGACTGAGGTCTTCGCAGGGGACTACCGGGGCGGGTTTGTCCCGGAAAAACCTTTCCAAAAAAGGAGCGGGGCAAAACCCCCGCTCCTTTTTTTGTGCAAAATGCC
>CAYLJC010000050.1:9856-10891 GCA_964383345.1 uncultured Akkermansia sp.
ACAAAACCCTCCCTGACGAAAAAAGAATGGGAGCGCATATCGCTTTGTTCTGCTAAAATTTTCATACCAGTTTGTTTTATTTGAACCCCGGAGGTGACCGAAGAAACCTCTCCTGCCGTCCATGCATCCCGAAACCACCAGGATCACGCTGCCTTCGCCGCAGATGATTCGGCCCCGCCGACCGAGGGTGCCCCGGTGGGTTTGGGTTGTGCTGATCTTCCTCTCCCTCCTCCTCGGGGCGGGGGGCGGTTGGTACCTGGGATGGAAGCAGGGAGAATCGGCCCCGGAGGACAAGACCGCCTCTTCCCTGCCCGCCGAAGCAAACGAGGCCGCCGTGAAAAAAGTCGCCGAGGCGCGGATCGCGGTCGCTTCGGGAGACTGGCTCGCGGCCCGTCGTCTCTTTGAAGAAGCCCGCGATCTCGATCCCGATAATCCCGACGCCCTCGCCTCCCTGCCGCTGATCAACCGCCGCCTCGCCGAAGCGCGGGGCGTCATCACCGTCTCCACCGTTCCCGAAGGAGCTCTGGTCAAAGTGGGTTCGCTCAAAGAACAAACCAGTCCCGCGACCTTCACCGGGGTGCCTTTCGGGGAGCACGAGGTTGTGGTGACCCTGGACGGCTTTGATCCGGTGACCCGTCGGATTCGCGTCGACAGCGAGGAGCCGCAGAATCTCGCGGCGATCACCCTGACGAAGAGTTCCGGCCAGATCGAAGTCGTGAGCGAACCCCAAGGGGCCGACTTCAAGCTCATCCGCACCCGCGAGCGCAAGGCCACGGAACTCGTGCAGGTGGGGACCACACCCGCCCGCATCGAGCGCCTTGACCCCGGCGAATACCAAGTGCTCATGGCGGTGGAGGGCTGGCCCGAACAATCGCAGTTTGTGCGGGTGGAAAACAACCGCAACACCTCCGTCTCCGCCGTTTTCGCCAAGGGCGGTCTCAAGATCACGAGCGACCCCTCCGGTGCGGAAGTCTGGATCCAGGCCGGGGAGTCCGCCATTCGCAAGGTCGGCACAACCCCGCTGAGCCTCGCCGA
>CAYLJC010000051.1:0-10761 GCA_964383345.1 uncultured Akkermansia sp.
CCTGGGATGCCCTCTTGTCTCCGTCTCATTTTTTTTCTGCTCCTGCTGCTCTGGTCCGTCCTGCCGCATTCCCCCTTGCTCGTGGCTCAGGAAAAAACACTCCATTTCAACCGCGATATCCGCCCCATTCTCTCGGACAAATGCTTCCAATGCCACGGTCCCGATGAGAACACCCTCGAGGCCGATCTCCGGCTCGATCAACGCGATTCGGCTGTCTCCGCGAACGCGATCGTCCCCGGCCAACCGGAGGCCAGCGAAATGCTCGCCCGCATTCTCAGCGACGATCCCGACGAGATCATGCCGCCGACGACAGTGAAAAAACCACTCACTCCCGCCGAGGCGGAAACCCTGCGGCGCTGGATCGCCGAAGGCGCGGAATACCAGGGCCACTGGGCTTTCGAACCCCTCGCGGTGACCGAACCGCCCGCCGGGGAACATCCCATCGATCATTTTGTTCACGCCGCTCTCGCCTCGCGCGGAATCCGCCCCTCCCCCGAGGCCGATCCCGCGACCCTGATCCGCCGTCTTTCTCTCGACCTGACAGGGTTGCTTCCCGCTCCCGAGAGGGTTGCGGAATTCCTGGCGGAATACCAGGAAAATCCCGACGACGCCGTCGCCGGTCTCGCCGACGAGTTGCTCGCCTCCCCCCACCACGGCGAGCGCTGGGGACGGCATTGGCTCGATCAGGCGCGCTACGCCGACTCGAACGGCTACAGCATCGACGGGGTCCGGCCGATGTGGCCCTATCGCGACTGGGTCATCCATGCGATCAACGAGGACATGCCTTTCGATCGCTTCACCATAGAGCAACTCGGCGGTGATCTTTTGCCCGATCCCTCCAAGGCCCAGCTCGTCGCCACGGGCTTTCACCGCAACACCCTCATCAACCAGGAGGGAGGAACCGACCCCGAGCAGTTCCGCAACGAAGAAGTCGTCGACCGGGTCAACACCACCGGCGCGGTTTGGCTGGGGCTCACTCTCGGTTGCGCCCAATGCCACACCCACAAATTCGACCCCATCACCCACCGCGAGTACTTCGAACTCTTCGCTTTTTTCAATCACGGCACCGACATCAACAACACCGGGGCGACCGTCGGGGTCAGTGAAGGGGAAATGTTTTTGGACACTCCCGACCCCGCCAAACTGCGGGCTCTCGAACAGACCAGAACCGCCCTCGCCAAAATCACCGCCGGCACCACCCAACGCCGTGCGGCATGGGAAGAAGTCCAACTGGCCGACCTCGTGCCGGGAAACGAAAAAACACCCCTCCTCACCGCTCTCGACACTCCCCCTGACAAACGCAGCACCCAACAAAAAAAACTCATCGAATCCGAGTTCGCGGCGGTGGATGAGGAAAAAAGCGACGCGGAACGGGCCTTCCGCGAGGCTCTCTCCGCCCTCGGCCTGGGGACGCCGGTAAAAGCGATGGTGATGCGCGATCTGCCCAAGCCACGCGAGACCTTCATCCACCTGCGCGACAGCTTCCTCGATCATGACCTCGCCAGCGGACCGCTCGCCCCCGGGGTCCCCGCCGCCCTCCCCGACCTGCCCGACGCGGTACTGCAAAAGGAAAGGCCCGACCGCCTCGACCTGGCCCGCTGGCTGGTACGCCCCGATCATCCCCTGACCGCCCGCGTCACCGTCAACCGCGTCTGGATGCGCTATTTTGGCAAGGGCATCGTCGAGACGGAAAACGACTTCGGCACCCAGGGTTCCTTCCCCAGCCATCCCGCTCTGCTCGATTGGCTCGCGCATGACTTCGTGACCCACGGCTGGTCGATGAAACGACTCCATCGCCTCATCGTGACCTCGGCGACCTATCGGCGGTCTTCCCACGCCCGCCCCGATCTTGAGGAAACCGACCCTCTCAACCACCTCCTCGCCCGGCAGAACCGTCTCCGCGTCGAAGCCGAGATCGTGCGCGACGCCGCCCTCTCCGCGAGTGGATTGCTCCACCCCGAACTGGGCGGCCCGCCGGTGCGCCCGCCCCAGCCCGAAGGCGTCTTCGCCTTCACCCAAACCAAAAAAAGCTGGGCCGTCTCGGAGGGGCCCGACCGCTTTCGCCGCGCCCTCTACACCCTCTTTTACCGCAGCTCCCCTTACCCGCTCCTGACGACCTTCGACTCGCCCGATTTCCAAAGCGTCTGCACCGGACGGGTGCGATCCAACACGCCCCTGCAGTCTCTCACCCTCGCCAATGATGAGAGCCTCTTCGAGTTGGCGCAGGGACTCGCGGCCCGCCTCCTCCGCGAGGTTCCGGACGATGACAACGCGAGGATCCGCCGCGCTTTTCTGCTCTGCTACTCGCGTCCTCCCTCGGCGAGCGAAGCCAACGCCGTGGCCTCCTTTTGCGAAACCCAACTCGTCTCCTTCCGAGCCGATCCCGCCGCCGCCGACTCGGTCGCCTCCGAAGAGAGACCGAAAGGAGTCTCCGCCGTCACTTCCGCCGCCTGGACCGCCGTGGCGAGGGCGCTGATGAACACGGATGAATTCATCACGCGGGAGTGAGCGGGCGGAGTGAGGCCTGTCGCGGATGGCGCGTCCCGGGACGATTCGCCCCACCGGCTGCCGCCGAATCCGATTCCCGTGTCGGTCTCGCCGTCGCCGCTTATTCGCCCTGCAAATGCTTGTCGAAAAAGGCGACGATTGTGGCGATGGTTTCCGCGCTCTTGAATTCGGGACCGCCGTGACCGGCTTCGGGAAATTCGATCAGACCGACCTCCACCCCGGCCTTTTCGAGCCGTTCGGCGAAGTCCCGGCTCTGCAAGGGCGGCACGATGCGGTCCCGACCTCCCTGCAAAATCAGCACCGGTGCGTCGTCGGAGGAGATCCAGTGGGCCGGACTGGCCCGCCGCGCGATGTCGTGGCGCTCCGACAGCGGACCGCCCAGGAGGAGCGCGACGGGGCCCTTGGGATTGTCGGACTTGCCGCCCACGTCGCTCAGCAGGAAATCGGCGGGTCCGAAGACATCACACACCGCCTGGACCCGGCTCGACACGCCGCGATGTTCTCCCAGATCCCCTTCGAGTTCGGGCACGTCGCCCGAGGTTCCGAGCAAGGCCGCCAAGTGCGCCCCGGCCGATTGACCCCACACTCCGATACGATCGGGATCGATGCCGTACTCCTTCGCGTTCGCCCGCAACCAGCGGATCGCCGCCTTGCAATCGTGAATCTGCGCCGGGAACGTCGCCGCGTCGCTGAGCCGATAGCCGATGCCGACCACCGCGTAGCCCCGGGTGATCAGCGGAATCGCGGTCGAGCTGCTCTTTTTCCCGTTGCGCCAGCCGCCGCCGTGGATGTAGACCACAACGGGCACGGCCTCGCTCCGTTTGCCACCGGGGACGTAGAGATCGAGCGTCTGCCTCTCGTGCCCGCCCTTCACGTAGGGGAGATCGCGGAAACCTTCCGCCTCCGCGCGTTTCAGCACCGCACCCACGCCGCCCCGCCGGTCGAGGGCTTCCACGGTGTCGCGGATGTCCTGCGGGACCGGATCGGCGGCGGGGGAGGAGAAGGACAGGGCCATCACCGCCGCCGCGCCGAAGAGGGCCGCCCATCGTTCGCGAAAAGAGTGGAGCAAAAAAGAAGAGCGGATCGTGTTCATGAGGCTGAGGAAACTCTTTTTTCGACCCCTTCGTCAAGTCTGTTGAGAAGGAGATGAAGCACGTCCCTCGGCGCTTCGGAAAGCCATTTTTGCTGAAAAAGGCACAAATTTGAGCAAAGGGGCATGGATGAGCCAGCGAATAGTGGTTGGGATTCGTCATCCGGGTTCGTATAACCGATCAGACTTCCGCATCCGGCCATCCCCCCCACGCCGACGGCGGCACACGAGATTTCCCATGAGCAACACAACATCCTCCCGATCCCCCCAGGATCTCGATTCCTTCCTGCGCTACCTGCGCGAGCGCGATCCCTTGCAACCGGAATTCCACCAGGCGGTGGAGGAGGTCATGCGCAGCCTGTGGTCTTTCGTGCGGAAAAATCCGCGCTATTCCCGACACGGTTTGCTGAAACGCATCATCGAACCCGAGCGCATGATTCTGTTCCGCGTGCCCTGGGTGGACGACGCGGGGGAGACCCATGTCAATCGCGGTTACCGCGTTCAAATGAACAGTGCGATCGGACCCTACAAGGGCGGACTTCGTTTTCACCCCTCGGTCAATCTCAGCATCCTCAAATTCCTCGCCTTCGAACAGGTTTTCAAAAACTCCCTCACCACGCTGCCCATCGGCGGTGGCAAGGGGGGAGCCGATTTCGATCCGAAGGGGTGCAGCGAGAGCGAGGTGATGCGTTTTTGCCAGTCGTTCATGACCGAGCTCTTCCGCCATCTCGGGCCGGATTTGGACGTGCCCGCCGGCGACATCGGCGTGGGGGCGCGGGAGATCGGCTACATGTTCGGGCAATACAAGCGCATCACCAATCAGTCGAGTTCCGTCTTCACCGGCAAGGGCCTCTCCTATGGCGGCAGCCTGATGCGCCCGGAGGCGACGGGCTACGGCTGTGTCTATTTCGCCCAGGAAATGCTCGGTCGCAGAAAACAGGGCTTCGAAGGCCGCAAGGTGGTGATCTCGGGCTCGGGCAACGTCGCCCAGTTCGCCGCGGAAAAATGCCTCGACCTCGGGGCCATCGTCATCTCCCTGTCCGATTCGGGGGGCACCGTGCACATCCCCGAGGGCCTCACCTCCGAACAACTGGCGTGGTGCATGGATCTGAAAAATGAACGCCACGGACGCATCGCGGAATTCGCCCGACATTTTCATCTGCCCTATATCGATGGGGGAAAGCCCTGGCATCTCCCCTGCGACATCGCGCTGCCCTGCGCCACGCAGAACGAGATCAACCGCTCGGACGCCAAGGCCCTCGCGAGCAACGGCTGCACCTGTGTCGCCGAAGGTGCCAACATGCCCTCGGATCTCGACGCGGTGGAGGTGTTCCAAAGCGCCGGCATGCTCTACGGTCCCGGCAAGGCGGCCAACGCGGGTGGTGTCGCCACGAGCGCGCTGGAAATGAGCCAGAACGCCGTCCGCATGCCGTGGACCCGCGCCGATGTGGACAACCGTCTCCACGCCATCATGCAAAACATCCATCATTCCTGCGTCGAGTACGGGACCCAACCGGACGGATCGATCAATTACCTGGATGGTGCCAACATCGCCGGCTTTGTCAAAGTCGCCGACGCGATGCTCGCCCAGGGTGTTGTCTGAGCCCGCATTTCTCATCCCCTTCCTGCTGCGACTGGCTGCGGGCTGAGCCGGTTTTTCGCCCTGATCGCGGCGCTTTCCCGATTGACGGACGGGAGCGCTCTCTGCGTTACTTGCGGGGTTCATGAATCGACGTCATTTCTTCGCCCGTACCGCACCGGTTCTCGGTGCCTCCGCCCTTTCCCCCGCCCTGCTCGCGCAAGCCGCCTCCCCCGCCGCCGACAAAGCGAGCGCCGGGTCGGCCGCCGCAGTCACGAAGCTGACCGGCCGCATCAAAAAGGGATTGAAATTCAGCATGGTCAAGGAGCCGGACCTGTCCCTCCTCGATCAATTCAAGATGCTGAAGGAAGTCGGCTTCGACGGCACCGAATTGCGGACCACGGACAACACCGAATTGAAATCCTATCTCGAGGCGGTCGATAAATCGGGCCTGCGGGTCCACGGAATCGTCAACGCCGACAATCCCGATCTCGCGACGGCGGTGAAGTTCGCCCACGATGTCGGTGCCACCTCGGTGCTCTACGTGGCCCGCTACGACCGGAAGCGTCCGCTCATGGAAAGCTGGAACGAAACCCAGGCGATCCTGCGCAAGGGACTGGCGGTGGCGGAGGGCTACGGGATCCAGATCCTCGTGGAAAATGTCTGGGCGAGTTTTCTCATCAGCGCGCTGGACATGCAACGCTACGTCGATGAGATCAACCACCCGAATTTCGGGGCCTACTTCGACATCGGCAACAACGTGCGCTGGGGTGTCCCGGAGCACTGGATCGAGATCCTCGGTCCCCGGATCGGAAAGCTCGATGTGAAGGAATGGGACGAGAAAAAACACCAGGCCGAGGGGCTCCGCAAAGGCTTCAGCTCGGAACTGGGTGAGGGCACGATCGACTGGGAAGCCGTGCGCAAAGCGCTCCTCGCGATCGATTACGAAGGCTGGGCCGCCGCCGAGGTCGCGGGGGGCAACCGCGAACGCCTCGCCGACATCGCCCGCCGCATGGACCTCGTTCTCGGATTGTCCTGATCTCCCGAACCGCTCCGGAGGCGCTTTCGCGCCTTCGATTTCCGGGTGTCCGGCGCAATATTTTTCTTGGAAACAAGTTGGTTTTTCTTAAAAATGGGGAACCCTTAACCTGAACCTACCCGGGCATCCATGATCGCTCCCTGGCAATTCGATTCTGACCTCGGTCATCCGTTTTTCCCGGACAAAGAGACAACTGCCCGAGAAACGGGGGACCAGCAACCGGTTACGAATTGATGAAACTGTATATTGGAAATCTGTCTTACGACTCCACGGAATCCGACCTGCGCGAATTTCTCGCGGCATACGAGCCCATAGTAGATCTGCACATGCCGCTCGACCGGGAAACGGGTCGTCCACGCGGGTTCGCCTTCGTCACTCTCTCCAGTCGCGAGATGGGAGAAGCCGCGGTCGCCCAACTCGACGGAACCGACCTCGGCGGCCGGAGCCTGCGCATCCGCGAGGCCGAAGATCGCCGCGCCCCGGGTGGCGGCGGCGGTGGTGGTGGAGGCGGCGGCGGTCGTCCTCCTCGCGGTGGCGGCGGATACGATGGCGGCGGCGGTGGCGGTTATGAACGCGATCGCCGGGGCGGCGGAGGTCGTCCCCGCGGCGACCGTTATGATCGCGGTGACCGTCATGACCGCGGCGACCGTCTTGACCGCGGCGACCGTTACGATCGCGGTGACCGCAGCCATCGTGGTGATCGCGATGAACGCGGTGGTGGCAAGCGGTATCGCAGTCTCTGAACGGCTCCCTCCTCCCGCCGGGCACCTGATTTTCCGCTCCGTGCCCTCGCACCGCACGGGCTTTTCGGGTAAAACCTTTCCCGTCCCTTTCTTTTTATCATCCACCCTTTTCCATTCTTCTATTTTTACTCGAAATTTTCCATGATTCCAAAATTTCCGCTAGACCGCATCAACTGGCTATCCAGTGTTTTCCTGATAGTCACCTTCTTTACCGCCGTGATCGGCACCCCGATTTACATCTATCACTTCGGGATCGATTTCTTTCAGGTGGCTTTGTTTTGTTTTTATTTCCTCGCCACCGGGATGAGCATCACCCTGGGATATCATCGCCTTTTCGCCCACAAAGCTTTCAAGGCCGGCAAGGCGGTGAAACTCACAACCCTGCTTTTCGGAGCGAGCGCTTTCGAGGACTCCGCCCTCGACTGGGCCTCGGACCACCGCCAGCATCACAAGCACGTCGATCATGACGACGACGATCCCTACAGCATCTCGCGCGGCTTCTTCTGGGCCCACATGGGCTGGATTTTCTTCAAGCTGTATCCCCGTCCTCTCGCCAACGTGGGCGACCTCAAGAAAGATCCCCTCGTGATGTGGCAACACGCCCATCACCAGCGCATCGCCGTCCTCGTCGGCCTGGTCCTTCCCGCCGTGATCGGCTTCCTCTACGGCGGTTGGGTCTCCGCTCTCGGGGCGTTCCTCATCGCCGGGGTGACTCGCGTGGTCTGCGTGCAGCACTGCACTTTCCTGATCAATTCGCTGTGCCACACCCTGGGAAGCCGCCCCTACGATTCGCGCACCAGCGCACGGGACAGCTGGCTGATGGCCATCCCCACTTTCGGTGAGGGATACCACAACTACCACCACTCTTTCCAGCACGACTACCGCAACGGGGTGAAACCCTGGCAGTGGGATCCCACCAAATGGGCCATCTGGACCCTCTCCAAACTCGGCCTGGTCACGGACCTGCGGCGCGTCCCGGAAGAAAAAATCGTCCTCGCCGAGTTGCGTGAGATGAAAATGCGCGTCGAAGCCCAAATCGCCACCGGGAACGCCTGGAAAATCCATTGCCCCACCCGCGAAGAAGCCTACGAGACCTTGCTCGAGCTTTCCCAGCAACTCAGCGACAGCTACGTGGAACTCGAAAAAGCGATCAGCGACCGCATCAAAATCTCGGGCGACATGCTGCAACGCTGGAAACAGGCCGGCGCGGAAGTCGGCGAGCAACTGACTCTCCTGCGAAGCCTCCAGCCCGCCCTCGCCTGACCCCGACCCGGGAATTGCTTTTTTTTCACACCCTCCGACCCCTCCTCCCCATGCCCGAAGCGATCCCACTGAAGACGAACGTGGAACTCGGAGTGGTTCCCACCCACATCCAGTTTGCCGGTGGCCTCGCCCCTGACGGGGAAGGCCGTCTCCCCCGGGACGAAGAGGGCGTCCTCCGCGTTGTCGCGGAGATGAAACGTCTCACGGAGGCTTCCCCGGTCCGGATCCGGAGCGCCCAGATCACGGTGTTTCCCGGAGTCCACGAGGGCGATACCGACGAACTCATCAGCGGTCTGCGCGCCCTCGATCTCGAGGTGCATTTGATCCTGATGGTGGGCGGGGCCGACCCGATGAATCCGGCCGATGAGGACGCCGTCGTGGCCATGCTCGTGGCCGGAATCGAAGTGGCGAAAAAACACGGGATCACCCAGATCGCTTCGACTTCGATCGAAGAATGGATGAAACCCGGCGCCACTCCGAAGACCGGCGCCGACTTCGACGCGGCGGTGGCCCAGAATGTCAAAGCCCATTGCCGGGCCTGTCGCGAAGCGGACATCGCCAACAGTTGCGTGCAACACTGGCACATCGAATTTCTCCGCGGCGGCGAATTCCAGACCTTCACCGACCTGCGGAAATGTTGGGCGTTTGTGAAAGCGGCCAACGCCGAACTGGGCGCGAAGTTTTTCAAAATCATGGTCGACGCGGCCCACTGCGGAGACTCGACCCTGAGCATCCCGGAGAACGAAACGCTCATCGCCGAGATCGCCGCCAATGACGAGATGGGCATGTTCCACGCCTCCTCCAAGACGACCCGCGGTTGCCTCAGCACCGACGACGGCTGGATCGGCGCGCTCCTGGCGGCGGCGGCGAAAACCGGCAAGCTGGAATATGTTTTCGTCGAATTGTTCCACCACGAAGACGCCGCGCTGGAGGGTCTCCGCCGCCTCGACCCCGGCCACGGGATCGACACGCGCGACGGTCGCGACTACAGCGAGGCGGTCATCGACGGCTTGGTCTCGGTGGCCCGCCGCCTCAACAATCTCGTCGCTCGCGGTGTGCTGTGAAGGAACACCTCGCCCCTACAAAAACTCGTTGATCAGGTTCTCCAGCATCTCCTGGCGGCCGCTCCTTGTCTCGGGTTCGCCGTTGCAAAGGGCGTAGGCGGAGAGTTCCTCGAGTCCCACCTCGCCCGCCTCGATCTTCGCTCCGATGCAGGAGTCAAAGGAGCGGTAGCGCTCTTTTTTGAAGGCGTCGAGACGGCCGTCGGCGAGGATCGCGTGGGCGATCTTGAGTCCCCGGGCAAAGGCGTCCATGCCGCCGATGTGAGCGTGGAAAAGATCGATCGGTTCGAAGCTTTCGCGTCGACATTTGGCGTCGAAATTCAGGCCGCCTGAAGTGAATCCCCCCATCCGCAGCACGCAGAGCATGATTTGGCTGGTGAGATAAATGTCCGTCGGAAACTGGTCGGTGTCCCAGCCGATCAGCTCGTCCCCGGTGTTGGCATCGATCGAACCGAGGGCGTTCGCCGCCATCGCCACCTCCAGCTCGTGCATCATCGTGTGCCCGGCGAGGGTCGCGTGATTGGTCTCTATATTGAGCTTCAATTCGCCCATGAGATCGTGTTCTCGGAGAAAATTGAGGCAGGCCGCCGCATCCGAATCATACTGGTGCGTCGTGGGTTCGCGCGGTTTCGGCTCGATGTAGAACTCCCCCCGGAAACCAATTTTTTTCTTGTGCGCCACCGCCATCTTCAGCAGAGCCGCGAGGTGATCGAGCTCGCGTTTCATGTCGGTGTTGTAGAGGGTCGCGTAGCCCTCCCGCCCTCCCCAGAAAACGTAGCCCGCCCCGCCGAGGCGATGGGTCACCTCAAGGGCTTTCTTGACCTGGGCGGCGGCGTAGGCGAAGACATCGGCGAAGGGCGACGTGCCCGCCCCCTGGTTGTAGCGTTTGTGCGAAAAGAGACAGGCGGTCCCCCAGAGCAGCTTGATCCCGGTGGCCTGCTGCGCCTTTTCCAATTCCCCGGCGACCTCGTCGAGGGCGTCGTTGGAAGCCTGGAGATCCCCCAGTTCGGGCGCGACGTCGCGATCGTGGAAGCAGTAGTGGTCGATCCCGAGTTTTTGCATGAACTCGAACATCGCCCAAACCCGCTTTTTCGCGTTGGCGACCGAGTTCGTGCCGTCATCCCAGGGGCGAACCGCAGTGGCTTCGCCGAAAGGATCCCCGAGCCCGTTCCGCATCGTGTGCCAATAGGCGCAGGCGAAGCGGAGGTGATCCTTCATCGGCTTTCCGCCCACCTGTTCCTCGGCATCGTAGTGCTTGAAAGCAAGAGGGTTCCTGGAGGCAGGACCTTCGAACGGGATCTTCGGAACGCCGGGAAAAAATTCTTCACTCATATGAGCGGTGATTTTTCCAAACCCACCGACAAGTTCAAGCCAAAATGAAATCGAAATCGAAATCGAAATCGAAATCGAAATCGAAATCGGGATCGGGATCGGGATCGGGATCGGGATCGGGATCGGGATCGGGATCGGGATCGGGA
>CAYLJC010000052.1:0-2485 GCA_964383345.1 uncultured Akkermansia sp.
GGGTTCCCCGGCGAGGAGGTGGAGGAAACGGGTCATCATTTCCACGCCGTCGAGCATGCCTTCGTCCATGCAGACGTCGATGACGGGGGCACCGTTCTCGACCTGTTGGCGGGCGATGGCGACGGCCTCCTCGAGCTGACCTTTTTTGACGAGGGTGGCGAATTTCGGCGAACCGGCCACGTTGGTGCGTTCGCCGATCATGAGGAAACCCTTTTCCCCGGTCTGGTTGAAAGCCTCGGACCCGCTCAGGCGCATCGCCGGGGGTGGGGTCGGGATTTCGCGGGGGGGAAAACGCTCCGCGACCCTGGCGATGGCGGCGACGTGCTCGGGGGTGTTGCCGCAGCAACCGCCGACGAGATTGACGAGGCCGCCTTCGGCAAAGCGTCCGATCTCGCGCTCCATGTCCTCGGGAAGAAGGTCGAAGCCGGTGGGAGCGAGGGGATTGGGCAGCCCGGCGTTGGGATAGACGGAGACGTGGGTTGCGGTGACGCGGGAGAGCTCGGCGAGATGCGGCTCCATGAGGTCGGGGCCGAGGGAGCAGTTCAGTCCGACGGCGAGGGGATTGGCGTGGGCCACGGCGTTCCAGAGGGCCTCGGTTTTCTGCGCGGAGATCATGGTCTCGCCTCCGCGTCCCACGGCGGCGGAGACGATGATGGGCAACTCGATGCCGTCCTCGTCGTAGACCTCGCGCAGGGCGACGAGGGCGGCTTTGGCGTTGAGCGAATCGAAGATGGTCTCGACCATCATGATGTCGGTGCCGCCGGCGATGAGGGCGCGGACCTGGTGTTTGTAGGCGTCGCGGACCTGGTCGAAGGAAACGACGCGGAAGCCGGGATCCTCGGCGTCGGGGCTGTTTGTCAGGGAAACGGTCATGGGACCGATGGCCCCGGCGACGTAGCGTTTTTTCCCGGTGTCGTTGCCGATGCGGTCGCACCATTCGCGGGCGAGCTTGGCGGATTCGAGGTTGATCTCCCAGGCGAGATCTTTGAGAAAGGCATTGTCGCAGACCTCGCGGGCGAAGAACTCGGGGTCTTTGCGGCCTTTGCCGGTTTCGCGGGGGTCTTCGACAAAAAATTCGCTTTGTGCCAGGGTGGTGGCGGAGAAGGTGTTGGTCTCGATGATGTCCGATCCCGCTTCGAGGAAGCGCTTGTGGATGTCGCCGATGACATCGGGCCGGGTCAGGGAGAGGATGTCGCCGTTGTTGAGGAGGTCTTTGCTGTTGGCGACGAAGCGCTCGCCACGGGCCTCGGCTTCGGTGAGCTTGTATTCGCGGATGGTCGTTCCCATGGCCCCGTCGAGGACGAGGATGCGTTTGGCGAGCTCGGCTCGCAGTTCTTTCGTAACGGGATCTTTCGCGATGGGGGCTTTGGCCATAAAACGGGAGACAATAAGGTTGGGGAGCGGATCAGCGGGGCGCTGTTTTGCTCTTTTCAGAAGAAGCAAGCTACAGGGGAATCGGGTTCGTGCAACGGGGGGACCGGGAATTGCGGGAAAGGGCCCCCGGTGCATGGCGCCCCCGGAGCCGAATCTCAACGGTAAAACCAATTCCAGGGGAGCCCCCGGTTTTCCATCGCGGGGTTCTTCAACGGATGCTACTCAACGGATGCTACACCGTTTTCCTGTCCGGAGGACTCACGAAGGCGTCAAAATGATGTCGCAGCAGGTGAGGGATGATCGCAGTGAGGACGATGTCGTTGCCGTCGTAGTCCTGCTTGACGATTTTGCCTTCGCGATGGAGCAGGGCGATGAGATCCTGCCGCGCCTGGGGAATGCGCAGGGGGAGGCGGGCGACGCGGTCCACCATCATCCCGGTGAGCCGGTGGATGAGGGTCTCGATGCCCTCGCCGGTGGCGACGGAAACAAAAACGGCGCGGGGATCGAAGTGGCTTTTGAGTTCGTGGAGCCTGCCTTCGTCGTGGGAAACAAGATCGATTTTGTTGAGGACGATGACGGTGGGTTTGTCGGCCGCGCCGAGTTCGGCGAGGACGGAACGGGTCGTTTCGTAAAAGTCGTAGACCTCGGGGGCGCTGGCGTCGAGCACGTGGATGAGGAAGTCGGCGAGGACGGCTTCTTCGAGGGTGGCTTTGAACGCTTCGACGAGGCGATGGGGGAGGTTGCGGACAAATCCGACGGTGTCGGTGAGGAGGAGCGGCTGTCCGTCGGGCAGTTCGATGCGGCGGGTGGTGGGGTCGAGGGTGGCGAAGAGTTTGTCTTCGGCGAGGACGTCGGCCCCGGAGAGGAGATTGAGGAGGGAGCTTTTCCCGGCGTTGGTGTAGCCGACGATGGAGGCCTGGCAGATGCCGTCGTCGGCGCGCTGCTTGCGCTGGGTCCGGCGGTTGCGGCGGATGTCCTCGAGGTCGCTCTTGATGCGGTCGATGCGGCGGCGGGCGAGTCGTCGGTCCACTTCGATCTGTTGTTCGCCTTCTCCTCGGGAGGCCGCGCCTCCGCCTCCGCCACCACCGCCCTGGCGGTCGAGGTGGGACCA
>CAYLJC010000052.1:2495-7531 GCA_964383345.1 uncultured Akkermansia sp.
ACTGCATCCGCGCGAGTTCGACCTGGAGCCGTGCTTCGCTGGTCTGGGCCCGCATTTTAAAAATGTCGAGAATGACTTCCTCGCGATCAATCACGGTGATGTCGCCCTCGGTTTCCCAGGCGCGCTGCTGGGCGGGGGTGAGTTCGTTGTCAAAGACGATGCAGTCGGCGCCCGCTTCTCGCGCCGCCTCCATCATCTCGGCGGCCTTGCCCGAGCCGGTGAGGTAGCGTTTGCTGCGGGTGCGGACATAGAGGCATTCCGCCCCGACCACCTCGATGTCGAGGGTGGAGACAAGTTCGGCGAGTTCGGCGAGGAGACTGCGGGCGGTGTCCTCGTCGGCCCGGTCGAAGTAGACCCCGATGAGAAAGGCGGTCTCGACCTTGCTGGGTTTTTCCCGGGTATCAAACATCAGGCGGCGGGGAAAAGGAGCGACCGGAGGGTGGCGAAATCTTTCTCGATCGCCTTGAGCACGGTCGGAACGATCGCGGGGTCCTTGTGACCGAGGTATTCGACGTGAAGGCTCACCGGACCCGTGAAATCGCTCTCGCGGAGAATTTTGTAAAAGGCCTTGTCCACCGCA
Source organism: uncultured Akkermansia sp. (assembly GCA_964383345.1). Classification (GTDB taxonomy): domain Bacteria; phylum Verrucomicrobiota; class Verrucomicrobiia; order Verrucomicrobiales; family DEV007; genus Arctic95D-9. The sequence goes on from CAYLJC010000052.1 coordinate 3,076, forward strand.
CCCTCGCCGACGGGTCCCCAGCCGAGAGTGTTGTTCTGCCAGGACGGCTCCTTGACGTAGACGGTGTCGAGCCAGGGGCGGATCACGGCGAAGTGCAGCGGCCAGGCTCTGCCGCCTTCGACGGTGGCGTGTCCGATGTCAAAGGCCACGCCGATTTTGTCGGGGGAGTATTCCTCGAACACTTCGGCGAGATCCCAGACCGGAGCGCCGAAATAGTCTTTTCCGGAGTGGTTCTGATAGATCGGCTTGATCCCGATTTCGGAGGAAAGGGCGACGAGATCTTTCAGCTTCGCGCGGAACTCGCCGAGCTGGGCGCGGATCGGTTTTTCCAGATCGTAGCGGTAGTAACCCATGCGATAGCGTTTCACCCCGTTGGCGGCGGCGGTGCGCAGAATCGCCTCGGTGGCCTGCTCGTCGCTGACCTCGTTGATTGCGGTGGTCATGACGGTGAAATGGAGTGATTTTGCCTTGAGGGCATCGGTCAGTTTCGGGAGATCTTCCGCGACCCGCTCGGGCAGGACGTGGCCTTTGGGACGAACGGCCCCTTCGATCCCGTCAAAGCCCATCGCGGCGATGGTCTCCGCCATTTCCGCGTAGGAAAGGTGTTGGAGCGGTTTGGTGAAGGTGCAGAATTCGTAGCGGGAGGTGTCGAGCGGGGCATCCGGCTTTTCGGCGGAGTCGGCGGTCCGACCGAGGAGGGGCGACAGCAGCGGGGCGAGGGCGAGGCCGGTGGAACCTTTGAGAAAATGGCGGCGGCCGGGGGCGGGGGAGTCATGCATGCGGCTATCGTATCGGTGCTTGCCGGACTCGGCAAGAGTTGAGATAGTCCGTATTGAGAGATCCCGTGTGACCATGAAATCCGCAAGAATCTTTTTTTCCGCTGTTCTTTTGGCCTCGATGACCGCCGCGGGGGCCTCCGCCCAGGTTCTCGGGGACGTGGCCCAAGGCTGGTCGATCCAGGGGAGTGATCCCATCGAAATCGTTTTTGGAGGTCGGCTGGTGACAAAATACCACGCCGGTTACGAGGAGGGGAAACCCTACTTTTATCCCATCATGGGACCGAGCGGAGAAAACATGACCCGTCATTGGCCGATGAACGAGACCTTCGAGGACGAGGAGCGAGATCATCCGTATCATCGCGGGATGTGGTACGGGCTCGGCGATGTGGACGGATACGATTTCTGGCACACCTCCGGCGGCGGGGAAGCGGACGACGGAGATCAACCGGGCAAACCGTATGGAGTGATCCGGCACAAGGGGATGAACGGCGTGATCATCAAAGGGCCGACGATCACGATCAAAACCAAATCGGACTGGCTCGTGGCGGGCGATGCGACAAAACGGATCTGCTCGGACCGGCGGGAGTTCACCCTGTTTTACCGCGAAGACGGTTCCCTCGCCCTGGACCTGACCCTGCGCCTCATCGCCGATGCCGGCGACATCACGATCGGCGCCGTGGAAGAGGCGGGCTGGGCCATTCGCACGATCCCGACCCTGCGGCTCAAGGGAAAAGTGGGCAAGGGGCACATTCTCACCAGCCGGGGTGACGAGGGCGGTGCGGACGGCGAAGTCTCCGGAGGACGGGCGGCCTGGGTGGACAACCACGGACCCGACCGGGCGGGGAATCCGGTGGGTATTGCGATCTTCGATCACCCGGAGAACCTCCGCTTTCCCACCTGGTGGCGGACGACAGAGCACGGGTTGATCGCGGCCAATCCCTTTGCTCCGGGGAATTTGGCAGAGGGCGGATCGGAGAAAACGGACAAAACGATCCTTCGCAATGGCGAGAGCCTCGTGTTCCGTTACCGCACCATCTTCCACGAAGGGGGGCCGCAAACCGCCGGAATAGCGGAAGCCTTCGCGGCTTTCGCCGCGAAACCATGAGCACAAGAATACCCCGGGCGGGGACAAAACCCGGGCGGGGACAGGCTGATTCGGTCCTGGCGGGACTTGTGCGCTGAAAAAGCGCTCTTTCTTGGGGCCGAAGGAGGCTGCCGTGCCAGCCCCAAGGCGCGCGCGGGTGCGTCACCTTCCGGAAAGCAGGCATGACCGGGTACCGCGGCTGTCAGGCGCCTTCCCAACTGCTGTAGACGTTGACCTTGGTTCCGTAGGTGGTGTTGTCGAAAATGAGTTCGGCGGCGTTGCTGGGGAGACGGATGCAACCGGCCGAGGCGGGGTAACCGGGGAGGTATCCGGCATGGACCCCGTAGACGCTGCCGCTGAGGCGCATCCAAAAGGGCATCTCCACTCCGTAGATGGTGGAAATTTTTCCGGTCCGGACCCGCTGGGTCATGTTGAAACTGCCCCGCGGAGTCCACTTGCCGGGGCGGGCCGTGGAGACGGGCGTTTCGATGGCGATTTTTCCATCCACGAGGAGGTAGCCCTTCTGGTCGGCCACGTCGATAATCAGGCGGGTGTTCTCCCTCGTGCTTTGCGAGAGAATGATGGGATTGACGCGGGCGCCGCTCTCGTGGCGTTCGATCTTCGGCTTGGCGTAGAGACCGTGCTTGAAAGCGTGGCCGTGGCGCAGCGCCGAAGCGGAGGTGGTGCGATCACCCGAGGGCGTGCACGAGCTGACCATCGCAGCCCCCAAAACAAGGGAGAGCGAAAGAGCGCGGGAGAGGACTCTTCTCTTCATAACTGTCTGTCGGTATGTTTGTGTTTGCGAAAATGTGTTTGTGACTTCCACTTTCCCTCAAATTACAATAAATACAAATAATTATGAAAATAATAATTCCGGTATTTCGTTATGGTATGGAAGGGAGAGATCTCTCTGTGTTCGTATCTTTTTCGTAATCAACACCTTCCAATCCAAACCCAAAGAGTCTGAGAAATTCTTTTTTGTAACCCGAAAAGTCAGAAAGGTCCGAAAGGTTCTCTGTCGTGACCTTTTCCCAGGCCTCGGCGACGGCTTTTTGCACAGGTTCGCTCATTTCCCAATCGTCGATGCGGATGCGTCCGCGTTCGTCCACGACGGGGGCGTCACCCGAGGCGAGGTGGTCGGAGAAGAGGCGCTCGATCTGCTCTATGGTGCCTTCGTGCAGGTCCATCTCTTTCATCACCTTGTAGAGGAGCGAGATGTAGAGCGGGACCACGGGAATGGCGGAACTGGCCTGGGTCACGAGGGCTTTGTTGACCGAGACATAGGCGGTTGTGTCGCCGAAGCGGGCGTTCATCCGCGCGGCGGATTCCTCGAGATGTTCCTTGGCCCGGCCGATCGTTCCGTTGGTGTAGATGGGGTAGGTGAGGTCGGGGCCGATGTAGGAATAGGCCACGGTGTGAAAGCCGTCGGCGAGGACTCCGGCCTCGGCGAGGGCGTCGATCCAGAGTTCCCAGTCTTCGCCGCCCATCACTTTGACGGTGTGGACGATTTCGTCGTTCGAGGCCGCTTCGATGCTGACGGTGTTGACCACGCCGGTGTCGGTGTTGACGTTTTTCTGGGTGTAGGGCGCTCCGATGGGTTTGAGGACGGATTTATAAGTCTCTCCGTCGCTGGGGTCGGTGCGGCGGGGGGAGGCGAGACTGTAGACGATGCAGTCCACTTCCCCGAGATCGGCCCGGATCGCGGCGATGACCTCGTCCTTCATCTCTTTGGAAAAGGCGTCGCCGTTGAAGCTTCTGGCGTAGAGTCCGGCCTCGGCGGCGGCTTCCTCGAAGGCGACGGAGTTGTACCAGCCGGCGCTGCCGGTTTTGGTTTCGGTGCCGGGTTTTTCAAAAAAGACTCCGATGGTGGCGGCTCCTCCGCCGAAGGCGGGCACGATGCGTGAGGCGAGTCCGTAGCCGGTCGAGGCACCGATGACGAGGACCTTTTTTGGCGGATTTGTCAGGGCGGGTTGGGATTTCACGTGGTCAATCTGCGAGCGGACGTTGGCGGCGCAGCCCTCGGGATGGGCGGTGGTGCAGATAAAACCTCGAATCTTGGGGGCGATGATCATGTGATTTGGGAAAATGGGGCGGAGAAATCCTCCATGGGTAAATAGCAGGAAGAGAGGAGGAAAACAACCGCTTTGGTCCGTTCGCCGAAAAAGAAAAAAGCCCGCCGCCGAAGAGGATCGGCGACGGGCTTGGCAAAGAGCGCGGGCGGGCTTACTTGAGTTCCGCCGCGTGGAAGATGGCCCAGTCGTCGAGGTTGTTCAGATTGACGGCGTCCTTGATGGTGCCGTCGTCTTCGCGTCCGGCCCCGCCGAGGATCTCCTTGCGGGTGTCGTCGGCGTGGAGGTAACCGGCGATGGCGGCGTTGAGTTTCTCGACGGCGTCCTGATCGAGGGAACCGCCTTTTTGCTGGAGGATCCAGCTTTCGAGTTCCACGTAGGAGGGTTTGGAATCGGCGATGAAGCTTTCAAAAGCGCCCTTGTCGATGCCGAGGCCGTCGAGGACCATCTGGTCGTAACCGCCGCCGATGGCGGGGTAGTCGGGGTGGAGTTTGCCGGCGGCGCCGAGGGAGGCCTTGAGCCAG
>CAYLJC010000052.1:7541-10719 GCA_964383345.1 uncultured Akkermansia sp.
GACAAAAAAAACAAAACAAAAACAGGTGGTTTCCATACTACTACGCGAACAATGACTCCCAAGGAATTCATGGTGTGCGCCATGAATCCCTGGCGGCGTGCAACGCTGATCATGTCTGATAGCAGTGAGCCATAACCGGGGGAGGTGGAGGACACCGAGGGGACCGGTCGTGCCGGAACTGATGAGGGGAATGATAGAGCTGCTCATAGTGGTTCGTTCGGATTCGTTCGATTGGGTTTTTGCGATGCCGGTCGGGACTGTCCCACCGGTTGAGAGCACGCAGACTAGGAGTTCGCGTGAAACAGTGCAATCAAATTCCGAGCCGATTCCGGGGATGGGAAAGGGGGGGCGGACAGGTCGCTTTTTCAGTGGCGGGGGCGGGTCCCCATGTTACGCTGGAAGATGCATACATTCCTGCCTGCCGCGCTGCTCGCAGCTTTCGCCCTGTTTCCGTCCCACGCGGCCCGCGCCGAATTCACCGTCGAGACCTTTGTGAAAAAGGTCACTACCCCCGAGCAGCTCTCCTACTTGCTCTCCCTCCCGAAGGACTACGAAGCGGATCCGGAGAAAAAATGGCCCCTCGTTGTCTTTCTGCACGGTGCCGGGGAACGCGGCGACGATGTCGAGAAGGTCGCCGTCCACGGGCCGCCCAAACGCGTTCGCGAGGGAGCGGATTTTCCCTTTCTTCTGGTGGCTCCGCAATGTCCCGAGGGCTCCTGGTGGAGCGAGGAACCCGTCCTCGAACTGATCGACCACCTCGAGGCGACCTTGCGCGTCGACGCCTCCCGTATCTACCTCACCGGGCTGAGCATGGGTGGCTACGGGACCTGGCATTTCGCCGCGCTCGCCCCGCATCGTTTCGCCGCGATCGCTCCCGTCTGCGGCGGCGGTGTGCCCTATCGGATGCGCGCGATCCCCCATCTTCCGGTGTGGGTCTTTCACGGGGCCAAAGACACCGTCGTCGTCCTCGAGGAATCCGCCCGGCTCGTCGAAGCCCTGAAAAAAAGAGGGAATAAAACCGTCCAGTTCACCGTCTACCCCGAAGCGGGACACGATTCCTGGACCGAGACCTATCAAAACCCCAAACTCTACGAGTGGTTCCTGAGCCATCGGCTCCCCACGAACAATCCCCCCGCGCAAAACTGAGCCGGTTCCCCCGTGTTGGAAGTCATCCACATCAGCGACACCCATTTCGGCCCCGACCGTTGTCATACGATCCGGGGGGCGAACGCCTGTGATCGTTCTCTCGCGCTGGTCGCGGCGATCAACGCCCTGCCCTTCACCCCCGACTTCATCGTCCACACCGGGGATGTCGTGAACGACCCCGATCCCGAGGCCTACGCCCTCGCCGCCGAGGTGCTTGCGTCCTTGCGGGCCCCCGTTTATTTCGCGACGGGCAACCACGACGATGTCGCCATGATGCGCGAGGGGCTCGCCTTCGGTCCGCATCGTTCCCTCCTGCCCGAGGACAGCGGAAAGCTTTGCTACCGGCTCACCGGGGGAAAAAGGGAAGAGGTCGAGTTTTTTGTCGTGGATGGGAAAGTCCCGCCGGAGCAGGGGCCGCACGGTTTTCTCTCCGAAGACCAGATCGATGCCGTCCTCGACGAAATTTCCGGGGAAAAACCCGTCGCCGTCTTCCTTCATTATCCCATCGGCCCGATCGGTTCGAGTTGGATCGACGAGCATCTCCTCCTCACCAACGGGGAGTCCTTTCAGGAGGCTCTCGCCGCCAGGGCGGGAGCCCGGCTGCGCGGAGTTTTTTCCGGCCACCTCCATCGCGGGCTGCAACTTTTCCGCGGCGGGGTTTTCCAGTCGGGTGTTTCCAGTCCGGCGTGCGAATTCACCGCCAGCCCTCAGGATGACTTCTGCGACTTCCTTCCCGGGGGGCCCATTCCCTTCAACCACATCACCTTCACCGCCGACATGACGATGGTGAAATCCTACAGCTTCCCCTTCGAGGACCTGTCATGAACGGCGGGAGTGATCGGCTGCGCAGAGCGGTCTTCTTCGACCGCGACGGAGTGGTGAACCGCTCTCCCGGATCCGGCTACGTGCTCGCTCCCGACCAGTTCCACCTGAACGATGGCATCGCCGACGCGGTCCGCTTTCTCAACGAGCGGGGTGTCCTCGCCATCGTCGTCACCAGTCAGAAAGGCGTCGGCAAGGGACTCATGAGCGAGGCCGACCTCGCCGCGATCCATCGCCGCATGGAAAGCCGGTTGGCGGAAAAAGGAGCCGCTTTCGATGCGATCTACGCCTACACCGGGACGCCCCGGTGCCCCCATCGGGCGAAACCCGACCCCGAAATGATTCTCACGGCGGCGGAAAGGTTTTCCATCGATCTGCGTCTCTCCTGGATGATCGGCGATGCGGATCGCGACATCGCGATGGGGCGCGCCGCCGGACTCGCCGGAACCATCCGCCTTCGCGGCGAGAAACCCATCACCACACCCGCCGATCATACCCTCGAAAGCCCGCTGGAAATCCTCGATTTCCTGAGAAAAATTTTGTAATTCTGAAAATTTAAATTCCAACTCGCTTTTACTTGGAGGTCGAATAGAGTACCTTTCCGATGCTGCGGACCGGGAGTCGGACGCGATCACCTTTCCCTTTTTACCTATGGCAAGAGCTTCAAATCTCACGATGTGTTCCTTCTGCGGGAAGAGTCACGCGGAAGTCAAAAAACTCATCGCCGGCCCCGGGGTCTACATTTGCGATGGCTGCATCACCGTCTGCCGCGGCATTTTGGAGAAGGAACTCCACGAAGAAGAAGAGGAAGTCTCCACCGAACTCTCCATTCCCAAACCCAAGGAACTCCTTGAGAGCCTGAACCAGTACGTGATCGGACAGGAGCACGCCAAAAAAGTTCTCTCTGTCGCGGTACACAACCACTACAAGCGGCTCCAGCAGTTCTCCGCCCCGGCCAAGGTGCGGGCGCACAACAAATTTTCGAAATTCGAGGACGTCGAGATCGAGAAGAGCAACATCCTCCTGATCGGTCCCACCGGATCGGGCAAGACCCTCCTCGCCAAGACCCTCGCCAAGCTGCTCAACGTTCCCATCTGCATCGCCGACGCCACCACCCTGACAGAGTCCGTCTACGTCGGCGAAGATTTCGAGAACCTCATCCTGCGTCTCCTCCAGTCGGCCGACTACGACGTGAAGCGCGCCGAGATGG
>CAYLJC010000053.1:0-8739 GCA_964383345.1 uncultured Akkermansia sp.
GATGACCTCGTGCTTGGTCAGGGCGGCGAAATAGAGCAACACGGGATAGACTCCGTCGACGCCCTCCTTGCCAAAATCCTGCCGCATTTCCTTGGTGATGAAAAAGCTCCGCTGGGAGATGCTGCGGAGAGTGTGGTTGAGGTGCGTGAGATAATCGTTGAGATCGGGATCGGCCATCGCGGTAAAATCCGGAAGAGTCCCGAGAGGTTCGAGTCCGATGAGGATGTATTCGTCCGCCCCCGGAAACAGCGTTGCGATATGGACAAAGTCCGGACCCGAAAAAGGGTATTTCACAATCTTGGGACGCGCGATCCGGGGATGAATCTCCTGCTTCGCCCACTCGCGGATGGTTTTGAGGCGTCGCTCCCGCCAGGTCTGGGAAAGCTCCGCTGAATCAGCCATGTGACGCTGCACCGACGGGAGGTGATCGAGCCGACGCAACGGGCTGCCCGGGCTGAGAGTCTTCCCGGCGACAAAGCGGGCGATGTCGTTGTAGGTCGCCGCCGGTCCCCCGATCTGGCCGTGGGCGGCGGGGAGGAAAAAAGCGAGGAAGGCGCAGACGACGGGGAAAAATGGGGAAAATCGGAACATGGCAACTAAAGGAATACGCGCGACCATAAAAAGATGGATCGGGAATCGTCCGTCGCAAGGTGAAAACCGGACTCAGATCGGGAATGAAAGCCTGTAAGAACAAAAAGATCGGCCCGTAGGGACGCCATTGCTCCACGGCGGCTCACCGGGACGGTTCGCCCTGCCATAAACACCTATTCGACTGCAAACATATCCCCGTCGCCCCGCCGCTTTTGGAAGGGGGCGCTCTCGACCACTCCGTAGAGAATTTCCAGGAGCGATCCGCCTTTTTTCTCCGCGTCGGCGACGATCTTGTCAATGGTGGGAGCGTCGAAATATTCGATCCCGCGCCCCACCGCATAGGTCATCAGCTTCTCGGCGACGGCGCGGTGGAAGTCCTCCTTGCGCACGGTCGCGAGGATGGTGCTCAGCTCGCGGGCGTTGTTGAATTTTTCCCCCGTCATGAGTTCGCCGCTCGCGTCGATGGGGCGTCCTTTCTCGGTGTCGCGCCAGATTCCGATGGCGTTGTAATTCTCCAGGGCCAGACCGATGGGATCCATCCTGACATGACACGAGGCACAGACCTTTTGCTCGGCGTGGATCGCAAGAATTTCCCGCAGGGTGAGATTTTTGTTTTTCCCTTTGGCCGAATCCTCCAGCGGCGGCACGTCGGGAACAGCCGGCGGTGGCGGGGTGGCGAGAAAATTTTCGAGGACAAAAAGACCGCGCTTCACCGGCGAGGTCCGCGTCGGATTCGAGGTGACGAGATGAAAAGTGGCCTGGGTCAGAATGCCCCCGCGGTGCGAGCCCTCGGGCAGATCGACCTTGCGCATGTGGTTGCCCTTGATCCCCTCGATCTTGTACCACTCGGCGAGGTTTTCGTTGAGGTAAGTGTAGTTCGCGGTGAGGAGTTCGGTGGCGGGGCGTTTCTCCCGGAGGACGTGGGCGAAGAAGCTCTCGCTCTCCAGCCGCATCGACTGGCGGAGGCGTCCGTTGAAAATCCTTCGTGCGGTGGAAAAGTCCTTTTCCTCAAGGAGGCGGCGCTCGTCGAAGGCCAGGGTCTCGACATCGCGGGCCTGGAGCCACTGTCCGACGAAATGTTTCACAAATCGCTGCGATTTCTCGTCCTTGAGGAGACGATCCACCTGGGGACGAAGATTCGCCCGCAGCTTGTTCTCCCCGGCGAGCTTGAGGAGTTCGTCGTCGGGCACGGAACTCCAGAGGAAATACGAAAGCCGCGAGGCCAGCGCATACTCGTCTATCGGAACCACCTTACCGGGATTGTTCGGCTCGGGCTGGAACTCGGCGCGCATGAGGAAGCGCGGGCTCACTAAAATCGCGGTGATGGCCTCGGCGATGCCGTCCTCGAAGCCGTTGTTCGGCTGCAAATCGACTTCGCGGGCGAGGGCGACGAGTCGCTCCACGGTAGCGTCATCGACAGGACGTCGGAAGGCCCGCGTTGCGAATGTCCGGAGAATCGTCGCGCGGTAGGAATCGCGTTTTTTCTCATCGGCCGGGGGCGGGCCTTCGGAGAATAGGTACCGGGCATCCCAGGGGTAATTCTTTTGGCTGCCGTCGAGAGGTCCGCGAATCCGGACGCTCCGCACCACCACGCCGAGTTTGTTTTCTCCCTCTTTCGGCGGGTCCGCAACTTCGGTGGCGAACCAGAAAGGCGCGTCCTTGCCCTTTTTCAGAGTGGTTTTTGCCTTCAGGGTGATATTCTTGGAGTTGTCCCATCCGAGTTTGCGCCGCGTCAATTCCTTGTCCCCGACTCCCAGTGCAAAATGGACGGTGTTGGAGGTCGCTTCGTCGGAGCCGCCGATGCGGAAGTCCACCATGACCTCGTATTCCCCATCGTAGCTCACCCACTCCTTCGATTGCATCTTGCGGGCATGGCCGAAGGGCATCCAATCGCCCCCCCAATCGGCGTTGCGCTCATCCTTGAACTTCTTCGCATCGAACCACCACTCGACGATGCCGGGGCCGTTGGTGGGCACCGCATCCTCGACAGCGAGGGTGGCCGCCTCGAGATATTTTTCCATGAGGAGCGGCGAAATGCTGAGCACGTCGCCGATGGTGTCGAAGCCGTAGCCGGTGTCATCGGCGGGGAGAACATCCTCGACCTTGAAATCCACCCGCAGGAGATCCTTGATGGAATGGCGATACTCTTCGCGGTTGAGGCGGCGTATCGTGACGCGGCCGGGATCGGGATTGTCGTGGTCGATTTTGAAAATCTCGCCCTCGATAAAAGCAAGAACCTGGTCTCTTTCCTCAGTCTCGAACTGCGGTTTGTCCGCCGGCGGCATCAGGTTGCTGCGGACGTTTTTCCAAATCTCATACCAGACATCGAAATTGCCGAGATGCTCGGAGACCGTCTCGTAGTCGTCCATCGCAAAATCGCCCGAATCCATCCCGTCGCCGTGGCAATCGTAGCAATAGGTCGCGAGGAGAGGCTCGATCGCCGCGAAGGCCTTTTCGTCGGCACGGGAAATCGCAACACTCGCGAGGTTCAGTGCCGCAGCGGAAAAGAGTGCGAAAAAACAGACGCCTCGGGTCGTGAATCGGGATATCATCTGATATGGGTTACGTTTCCTGATCCCCGCCGAGACCCCGCGCGGGAGGTCCGGTTGTGGCCATCGGAAACATCCCACGCTCGCACAGCCGGGGGATTTTTCAGGCAAGGGAACCGGACGGTATCACGTAGCCCGCCGTGGCCATTTCGGGGCGCGGGAAACAGGGGCCACAGACGATCCCTCGCTGTCGTGCCCCCCTCGGAGTTCATCCCTCCGGAGCCGCCGCGCGGGCGATCATGGACTCGATCGCCGCCTTTGTCTGGACCCCGCGGGCTCCGACGACCGGTTGGCCGTCTTTGAAAACGATCAGGGTCGGGACCGAAGTGATCTCGTAACGCATCGCGATCTCGCGGGCGGCGTCGATGTCAACCTTGACGACGAGAGCCTCGCCCTCTTTTGCCTCCGCCACTTGTTCCACGATAGGCCCGAGCATCTTGCAGGGGCCGCACCATTCGGCATGGAAATCAACGAGGACCGGCAGCGAAGTGCCCGCAAGGGTGGAATCGAAGGTTTCGGAAGTGAGTTCGAGTGCTTTCATCAGGTGGGTCTGGATAATAAAGAGGCGTTGCCCTGAAAGACGAGTCCGGTTCCGACTCCTTACATCGTCTGACGGAATTTGCTCTCCGCCGCTGATCTCCCGGACTCCTTCTTTCCTCCCTCGAAGCGATCGCCGGAGCGGCTGGATTTCCTTTGACGATTTGGCGTGATTCCGCCCGAATCACCTCCCGGACTCCGGGAAAACGTGGTACCTTGCGCCTTTCCCCATGGAATTTCCCCTTCGTCACTCTCCGGCTCTCTCCCTCCTGCGCGCTCTTTCCCTCCTTTGGCTTTCCCCTGCTCTTTTCGCCAACTCGTCCGTCAGCCCCGAGACGACACCGACTCAGGCCGACGCGACCGTCGCCACGGCGGACTGGCCACGCTTTCGCGGGAACAATGGCGACGGACTCTCCAGCGATCCGGACGTTCCCCTCGCATGGAGCGATTCAAAACATCTGAAATGGAAACTCGATCTGCCCGGGCCCGGTTCCTCCTCGCCCATCATCGCGGGCGGACGGGTCTACGTGACCGCCTACTCGGGCTATGGCGAGACTCCCGGCGAGAGCGAAGATCCCGCAGCGAAAGGAGATCCACTCAAGCTGACGCGCCATCTCCTCTCTCTCGACCTGGCCACCGGCAAGCTTCTCTGGACCGCCAGCGAAACCGCTACCCGGGCCGAAGAACCCTATCAGAATTTCCTCCCCGAACACGGCTATGCCAGCAGCACCCCGGCCACGGACGGCGAACGAATCTACTGCTTTTACGGAAAAAACGGCGTCTTTGCCTACGATCTGGAGGGTCGGCGCATCTGGTCGGCCCCGACGGGAACACTTTCCTCCAAAATGGCCTGGGGTTCCGCCGCCAGCGTGGTCCTCGCGGATGGGCTGGTCATCGTCAATGCCGGTGACGAAGCCCGCGCCCTCCTCGCCTTGGACAAAGAAACCGGCACCGAGGTTTGGCGCATGGAACACCCCATGCTGGAGCAGACCTACAATACACCCGTCCTGCAACGGCTCGGGCCTGAGCGGACCGATCTCATCGTCGCCTTCCGGGGAGAAATCCGGGGCCTCGATCCGGCAACCGGAGCGGTGCGCTGGTTTTCCAAAAGTCCCGTCGGAGGAAATCTCTCAGGCAGCCCTCTCGCCCTCAGCGAAAACCGGATCGCGGTCTTCAGCGGTTTTCCGAGGACTCTCGGCACGGTTTTTCGCGGCGGCGGGGAGGGGGACCGCAGCGGCGAAGCTCTGCTCTGGGAAAGCACCCGGGCGAAGAGTTACATGCCCATCCCGGTGGAGCACGAGGGCCTGCTCTACTGGGTCAGCGAAGACGGCATCGCCTCGTGCGCCCGACCTGAAACCGGCGAGATCGTCTACCGCGAACGCCTCGATATCGCGAGCGCCAAAGGAAAGGGAATGGCGCTCTACGCCTCGCCCGTTCTCGTGAACGGCCACCTCGTCGCCGTGAGCCGTTCCGCCGGCACCTTCGTGATTGTAGCCAAGCCGGAGTTCGAACTGGTCCGGGTCAATCACCTCGCCTCCGACACGAGCCGCTTCCAGGGGACGCCCGCAGTGAGCGCGGGCCATCTTCTCCTGCGTTCGGAAAAGGCGCTCTACGCCATTGCGAAGTGAGGTGCCGTTTTTTTGGCCGACAGTTGCTTTTCTCAACGGGTTGTCAGCGGTCTGCGGAAGGGGCGGGCTCCGGATCACGCGCTTGGGGCGTTCCGAAGTTTCCTCCGATTCGGGAGGAGTCTCCTCTTCACCCCAGGCCGCCATCGCTCCGAGCAGTTCCCCCTGCAATCGCTCCACCGACGAGGCATTCCCGTAGTGATTCACGATAAAAGCAAAACTCAGGGTTTCTCCGGATTCCGTCGTCATGAGTCCGGTGATCGAACGAATCGAGGACATCGCGCCCGCCTTGAAGCGCAACGCCCCGTCGAAGGCGGTGAGGAGCGATTCCACATAGACATCCCCTTGCGGTCCCGAAGCGGCGAGTCGCTGGAGATGCGCCAGGGTGCGGGGGGTGATGTGGTCGGCCCGCGCCAGTCCCGATCCATCGACCATGCGCCAACCCGACAGGTCGAGTCCACGGGCTTCCCAGTGCTTGCGTACCGCTTCGGCGGCGGACATCCCGGTTTGCAGGGCGAGCGTTTGGAAAAGACATTCCGTCTCGTGATTGTCCGAACTCTCGTGAATGCTGCGAACGATCTCCCGCAACGGCGGGGATTGATGGACCAGCAGTTCCTTTCCAATCACCGGCACGACCTCGCCTTTCATGACCAACTCACCCGCGCCGACCGCCGCCCCGCTCACGGTGATGTCGGCGGCGAGGAGGGCCTCGCGCAGATGATGGGCCGCGAATTTTTCCGGATCGGGCACCGCCCCTTTTACAATCATTTCCTCACCGGCGGGAGCGGTCCCCCGCAGATGCATGACCACCGCCCGCTCCCCGCCGTAAATAACAAGACCGTCGCCCGATCCCGCCGAACCGGTGAGCGCCTCGTTCTTCCATTCCACGCCAGGAATCTCGGGCCGGATTTCTCCGAGAGCGACCGGTTCGCCCTCGACTTCCGTCGGAAGGATCGTCGCCGTAAAACGATTGTGCTCCAGATTCAGCCCCGCCACCGGACTGCCATAGCCATTCCCGATGTCGCCCCAGTTCCAGAAATCCGCGAAGCTCGATCCGGGAAAAAGGCGCCCGTCGCCGATGACCCGGCCCGGCACCGAGGTCAGACCGGCCTCGACCAGTCCCTCGATCCAGGACTCGTAATCACGGATCGAGAGCATTGGATCGCCGCCTCCCACGAGGAGAAGATCTCCTTTGGAAATGCCATTCTCATCCGGTTCACTCACCCCGAGGCGGGTCTCGAAACGAAACTCCGGTCCCAGCACCTCCAGCACTGTCGCCGTGGTGAGGGTCTTCAGCGACGAGGCGGGGATGTGCGCGATGTCGCCCCGCCGTTCGTAAATGACCTCCCCGGCGGAGTCGAGAACACAAAATCCTATCGCCGCGCCGGTGAGACCGGGATCGTCCGCAACCGAATCGAAGACCGCCTCGAAAGCCCCGAGGCGGGAATCGGGTTCGGGCTCCGTGACAGGGAGGGGCTCCGGAAGAGCGGGCGGTGCCGGATGCGGATCGGCATCGGAAAGCGGGGCCGTCACCACCACCGGGGCGACCGGCGGCGCATCGGACCGCGTGAGATGAAAAAGCAGAGAGACGAGAAAAGCGAGCGCCAGCGCACCAATGACAATATTTTTGACCATCGCCGCGAAGGTAGCGCAGCCTCCGCTTTTCCGCACCGGAAAAGCGGGGCGCTATTCCAACACCTTTATGGCGATGCGCTTGAAGTGAAAGGCGCCTTCCTCGGAATTCGCCTGAATCGCAAGGCGACCGCCGTCGGGCTGGAGTCCTCTGGTCTTGGACGAGCCGGCGAGAGGGGCCGTTTGCTCGTAATACAGCCTGTCATTGATCCACACCGTCACCTTTTGTCCCTTGACGCGGAAGCGTAGGTCGAACCAGTCGGCTTGGTTGACCGGAGGCTCCCGCCTTCCTTGCCCACCCGCCACATAGAGCGAGCCGGTGGGATATTTGACGAATCTGCCTTTCGCCAGATTGATTTCGAGACCTGTCTCCAAGAAGCCTCTCCTGTTCTCGGCCCGACCGACGAGGTGAAACCAGATGCCCGAGTTGACTTCGGCGTCTCCCTTGAGGGTCAGGAGCATCTCGAAATTCTTCAATTGCTTCGGGACGACGAGGTCCCCATCGAAAAAGAGATAGTCCGCGTCCCTCGACTCCCTCCGTGCGGAGAGTATTCCGTCTTTGACCGGGAAACTCCTCGGAGTGCGCATCGGCTTCCAGGAAGTGAGGTCCACCCCGTTGAAAATCTCGTGCCAACCGTCGTCGGTCACCGGAGGCGCGGCGGCAGCCGGGGCTGGCGCTGCTTTTGCCATGGGCGGCTCGACCTTGATGCCTTTGTGGGCCTGCAGCACGGCGGCGGCATTGGCCCTGGCTTGCTTCACCTTCAGCGCATCGTCGAGTTTGCCCTCGGTCGTGAGCAGGGTCTGGTAGCCTTCGAGACGGCTGTCGTGATTGGCCAGAACGGGGCCCGTGGCGAGTTCGCGCGCTGCCTCAAGCTTCTGCCGCTCGATGCGGTAGGTCGCCCGCACCTGCTTCAGGGGCGCTGGATCCGTTGGCCCGTCCGTCGTCGGCACACCGGTCGCCTCGTCGATGCGCTTTTTCTCTTCGCGGATCGCAATAGCCTCATCGAGCTTCGCCGTCTTCACTGCCTGATCGAGGATCCGGTCGAGCGCTTGATAGTACTTCAGATCGAGTTCCCGCTCGTTCGCCTTGAATACGCGCTCCACACCTTGTTCATACTCGGAAAGGAACTCTGCCTCGAACAGCGAGATGCGCGAACCCACGAGGGACCCGCCCTCCTGAGCATGCAGCGGCATGATCGCGGGGAAGAGCAGACAGACGGACAAGATTTGACTGAGACGGGACGGAGTGGATTTCATAGGGTAGTTGGTGTGTCGAAGGGTGGATGCGAGGAAATGGAATCTCCTGTGCTTTCCGATTTTTTTGCCGTGGAATCGGGTGTGATCTCCCGTCCCACCACTTGGTGGAAAATGACGGTGGATCTGTATCCTCCGACGCAGAGGTGGTCGGCGGGAAGGAGTTCGAATCCCTTTCGGGTGCTGAAGCGGAGCAGATCGCCGCGCCAGGAAAAGAGCGGCTTTCCCTCGAGGGTCACATCGAGTCCGCGGTCGCCGAAAGCGGCGCGCAAGCAGTAGCGTGTGTTCGATAAAAATCGAAAGCGGGTCTGCATGGCCAGTCCGGCTTCGAGACCGATCCCGATTCCCCCAAGGTTCCGGCGACTTCTGCTTCGACAAAGGTTCGGAAGCGCTTCCACAAACGTAATATGTCACTTTCCAAGGTGTTGAGTCCCACCCCGAGGGAGGTGAAGATCCGTCAAACGTATGGGTGGGCGACAACTGCGTCATTTCAGTTCGATTTATTCTGACACATCCGAACTTTCTTTCCAAGTTGAAACTAACTCCTGTTT
>CAYLJC010000053.1:8839-10691 GCA_964383345.1 uncultured Akkermansia sp.
CTTGCGGCTCTCGTCGCTGTAGTTGCCCGCCCCGGCGGGCGGTGGCCACTCGTCGCCCCAGGGGAAATGGTCCATCACCTTTCCGCTGAGGCTCCCGGGCGTGTCGCCACGCGAACGACGCTCCTTGCGCCCCAAGCCCACCGCGTGGCTCCACTCCTCGTCGGTGGGCAGGCGGTAGGTCCTGCCCTCCTTCTCCGAAAGCCAAGCGCAGAACTTCTGCGCCTCGTCCCAGCTTACCTTGATGACGGGGTGATCGTCGCCGCCGTGCTTGATCTCGAAGCCGTCGAGAGTCTGGTTCCTCCACGCGCCATCGACGCTTTCCTTCGTCTGCTTGGCGTATTCTTCGTAGTCCTTGTAGCGCGTCTCGTGGATGCAGAACAGCACCTTCGTTCCCGGCACCGGCACGAATTTCATTCCGAGGCTGTTGGTGGTGGCGTCCTTCTGGTCTTTGGCAAATGGAGCCGATGCAGGCACACCCGCCGCCACGACGAGGTTCAGACCGGGCACCTCGCCGGAGGCGATGCGCTCCTCGATCTCCGCGATGACCTTGCCCACCTGCACCGCTTCGTCGAGCTTCTCCTGACGGGTCAGTTGGGTTTGCAGCTCCACCAACTGCCGGTAGTAGGTCGCATGCAGGGGCTTCATCGTCTCCGCCACCGCCGCGAGGCGCTTGGCCCGCTCGGCGTGATAGATGCCCTGGTAGCGGCGCAGCTCGGGGAAGGTCTCCGGGATCTCGGGAGCGCTCCCCTCGCGGAAGCCCTCGATCTCGGCCTTGGCAGCGAGCACGTGCTCGAGGTTGCCGCTCTGCACGGCCTCGGTCCGGCACTTCTCCAGATTGCCCGCGTAGAGCTCGACGAGGTCCTTGAGCGGCTGGAGGGCCATCACGAGGCGACCTTCGTAGTCGAGCTTGAGCGAACCGAAGGAGGCTTCCTGCGAATGGCAGGGGCGACCCGTAAACATCAATACAAGACACATCATCAAAGGGCGCAAAAGCCGACGGAAGGAGAAGAAGCAGGGTGTGGTCATCGAGCGGATAGGGTTTCGTCGCCAGGTCCTGAAAGATCCGATGGGAAAAGTTGCAAAAAAACGTTCTGAATTATTTGGACCGGAGCACAGCTCGCAAAACGGCAAGCTCTTCCTGGACCGATCCCGATTCCTCCAAGGTTCCGGCGACTTCTGCTTCGACAAAGGTTCGGAAGCGCTTCCGCAAACGTGAGATGTCACTTTTCAAGGTGTTGAGTCCCACCCCGAGGGAGGTGGCGAGAGCCTGCTGGTCGCCATGCCCGGCGTCGCCGGTGAGCCAGGGCTTGAGAAGATCGAAGTCTGCTTCGTTGCCGTATCCGGCGAAATCTTTTCTCAGAGCCGCTAGCGCATGTCCGAGCAGTGACATCGCCCACTGTCGGTCGTAGGCGTCGTCAGGCGAGGGGGTGCCGGAGTCGCGGACACCTGGCGGGGCGATGTCGTCGAGCGAGAGGCTCTCGGTGCCTCCTCCACGCCTTTGGCAATTCGCCGCCGCCTCGCGATTCAAGAGAAAATGTTTCACGGCGCCGAGAAGATAGGATCGGAAGCGCCCCTTGTTTGGCTCGGCACCTTCTATGGAGTCTCCGGCGAGGATTCCGGCGAAAAAGTCGTGGGCGAGTTCGCAAGAGAGATCGGGGTCGCGCGTCTGGCAGCGCAGGAACACGATCACCGGCTCATAGTAGGCCTCACAGAGATCACTGAGTGCGCGACGGCCTTCCTCCGAATCTGATTTCGCGAGAACAACACGAGTCCATCGGGTGGTGTGAAAAGAGCCGTCAAAAGTATGGGTGGGCAATAGCTGCGTCATTTCGGTTCGATTTATCCTGACACA
>CAYLJC010000054.1:0-10656 GCA_964383345.1 uncultured Akkermansia sp.
GGGTCAGTGCCCGGGCCGCCTCGGCGAGCGATCGGGCCGCCTGCGCCTGGTTTTGCTGTCCCTGCCGCATGGTGGACCGGGCCTGGGTGGCAAGCTGGCCGTCGGCAAGCTCGCCTTTCCGCACGGCGTCGGTCTGCTGCTCCTGCGCCCGGGTGAACCGCCGGGCGGACTCGGCGGCCTGTCGGGCGCCTTGGGTGAGTTCCTTTCCGGCTTCGTCGCTGCGGGATGTCGCTTGGTTCTGCTGCAAGTTGCGGAGAGACTGGGCGAGGTGTTTCGTTTCTCTCGCGAGAGCGTCCGCCTCGGCGTCGAGCTGGGATTCCATCCGCGCGAGGGCCTCCTGGAGGGCACCGTTTTCGACCGCCTCGATTTGCCGGGCGAGGGCTTCCCGGCGCCGCGCGAGGTCGTTGGAAAGGCCGGTCGGGGGTTCCGCGGCGGTTTCTGTGGTCGCTTCGGCGAGGCGGTCCTGGCTCGCTCTAATCTGATCGACGAGCGCTTCACTAAGTGCGTTTTCCTGGTCGGAGTCCCGCTCGGTGGCGGACCGACTGGCTTCGCCGAGGGCCTCCTGTTGTTGGGCGAGGGCGCGGGCGTCCTGCGCGAGCGCTTCGCTCTGGTGGCGCTGCTCCGCGAGCACTTCAGAAAGAGTCGCGTTGTTGTCCTTGAGCATCTCCCCGAGCTGGTGCTCGACCCGGTTCTGCTCCCTGCGAAATTGCTCGGCTTCGCGCTGCTGCCGCAGGGAAAATTGTTGTTTTGCTTCGTCACCGGTCAGTTCCCCGGCTTCCCGCTGCGCTCTTTCGGACCAGTCTCCGGCTTGTTTCGCGAGTTCCCGCTGGCGCTCGGCGAGTTCGCTGAGTTGGGAAATGGCCCGGTAGTCTTCTTCCGCCTCGCGCATCGTCCGGGAGATCTGATCGAGATCGCGGATCGATTCCTCGATTGTTTCCCGGGCGGCGATGGCCTCGGCGAGGCGTTGATTTTTGTCATCGGTGACGGGAATGAGGTCGGCTTTTTCTTGCGCGAGGGCGAGCGATTCGGTGGCGAGTCTCTCCGCCTGGCGGGAGGCCTCCTGAAAGAGGGGGGTGTCGAGGAGGGCCGCGACCTCCGCGAGCGTGGCGCGGGCGGTCTCGTTGTGCTCGGTGAACTCGTGCAATTTTTCCCGGGTTTTGTCGTCGAACTCCTGGGATCGGTTCAGTTCCTGCTCGGTGCGGCGCATTGCCTCGCGGGCGCGCTGGAGTTCTTTTTTGCTTTCGTCGATTTGTCGAGTGACTCCCTTGCGTTGGGTCTCGATGGCCTGCTCGGCGAGGGAGGGTGCCTTCTCGTCGAGGGTGACATAAAAGACCTCGCTGAGACCGACGCCGGGGCCGTGGTAATCGGCCGGACGGTTGTCCCGCACCCGCACTTGCACGGCGAGCCGACGATGTTCGGGGGCGAGTGGCAGGGCCGCCACGTCGAGGAGGGCGCGGGCGGTGTGGGTCCCCGCTCGGTCCGTCGCGGTGGGGGCGGTCCGGGCCACTTCCAAGGGTGTGCCTACCCCGTCCGGTGTCACCAGCAGGGTGACATCGCCGAATCCGAAGTCCTCCACCACTTCGATTTCGATGGGGAGCGGCTCGGTCGGTTTCAGTCGCAGCTCGGGCTGCGTGGGCCGGGTGATCCGCACGGTGGGAGCTTTGTCAGGGAGTGTGTCGATGGGGCGGGCGGTCTCCTCGTGTAAAAATCCCTCTCCATCGGCGATTTCGAGATGCCAGTTGCCGCGCATCTCCGGCGCGAGGACAAAATCCCAGGTCACGCGGTTTTCTTCGATGACGGGGTGACCGATGGCGGTCGTTTTGTTGAGCCACATTTTCGCTGTCGCAGCGGGTTTGTCGAGGGTCGCGGTGACCCTCACGCGGGTGTGGGCGACGGCCCGGATTTCGCCGCTCGCGGTGTCCGATTCGGTATCGGGCAGGCCGGTGTAGTCGGGGGAATCGTAGTGTATCGTCAGGTTTTCCAGTGAGGGCGGATCGACCGCGACGACCCCGTAGTATTGACTGAGGGCCGCTCCGGCGCGGATGCGATAGTCGAATCCCTCGTTGACCGAGGGGATCGTCAGGGAAAAGCGTTTTGTGCCGTCTTCCTCCCCGGCGATCCGGGCCATGCGCTCGACCACCTCGGTCCCGTCGGGGAGACGGCGTCGCATTTCCGCCCGCTGGATCCGCTGGTGTTGGATCGAGACCTGTATCGTGACCGCTTCCCCCCTGGCGACGCGGACATGGCCGGGGTCGATCACGAGGGTGTCGGCGTAGGCGTTGCCGATGTCGAGAAAGGGAGCGAGTGCCCGGGCGAAGAGTGTCCAGGACTGTGTCGGCCAGATCAGGAACAGCACCGCGATGAGAGCGCCGCCCGCCGCGGTCGCGTGGATGAATTTTTTGGACCTCCCCGAGGTGAATTCGCTTTTCGGATCGACCGCCGCGGCGTCCTCG
Organism: uncultured Akkermansia sp.; assembly: GCA_964383345.1. Taxonomy (GTDB): domain Bacteria; phylum Verrucomicrobiota; class Verrucomicrobiia; order Verrucomicrobiales; family DEV007; genus Arctic95D-9. Next base: position 2,454 of record CAYLJC010000054.1, read on the forward strand.
ACGGCCGAGTCCACGACTGCTTCGATCAGTTCGGCCGAACCGCGAATGGATTCCGGATCATCGCTGGCGAGAAGTTCGACGGCGGTGGAAATGCGCTCCTGGAGCTCGGGGTGGCGGGTTTCGAGGATGCGCGCCATCTCCGTGAGGGTGAAGCGGCGGGAAAGCGGGCGCACCAGAAACCACCACGCCGCCGCGAGAGTCGCGGCGAGTCCGGCGAGGCTGAGCCCCCAGCGGGCCGTCGTCGAAAACAAGGTGACGGTCGCATCGATCGCCATGATCGCGAGGAGGGAGGCGAGTGCCACCGTCAGCGTCGCGAAAAATCCCCGGACGAAGAGGAGCCGACGCACCCGGCGGATCATCGACCGCAATTTGTCGAGGAGAGGTTCGGGAAGTTGGCCGAGGGTTGATTCGAAGTCGCTCATGGGGGAGGGCCTGCGGCCCGGTAATTTGTGATGAAAAAAACTCTACACCAGTCCGCTCCGCCTCCGCAGAATCCACTCCATCGTGAGAAATCCGAGAAAGGCGACCAGCAGGGGCCATGTATCCCATAGCGTGATATTGCGCCTTTCCTTGAGAACTTCCTTCGGGGAACCGAAGCTGTCGAGGAGGGAGTCGAGATCGTTGAGTTCGGCGAGGCGGCCTCCGGTGGTGGAGGTGGCGCGGTGGAGGAAATCCCGGTCGGCGGTGAGTTCGGCGAGTTCGACGGGGTTGCGGGTCGTCACGACGAGGAGTTCGGTGGAAATTTCCTCCGCTTCCCCGGGCATCGCGGCGAGGGCCTCGGTGACTTCGTCGCCGACCAGTTTGATCTGATATTCCCCTTCGTCGCCGAGCCCATCGAGGCTCGCTTCGTAGAGTCCCGACGAACCGGTCCGATAGTCGAGCTTCTGTCGGCGGATGCGTTCGCCGTTTTTCCAGACTTCGACCTCGACCCCGGCCTTGGCGATGGGACGACGGTTGGTGTCGAGGACCTTGGCGGTCACTTCGATGGGATCGTTCGGCGTGTAGCTGAGACGGTCCGTGCCGAGGCGGACGAAGTCGTTGCCCGCGCGGAGGTTCGGCCCCGCGCCCCAGCGGGTCACCTGTCCCCAAAAACGGTGGTGATAGGTGTCGCCGACGCCGTAGCGGAAACGCCAGGTCTGGTCGAAATGCAGCAGGAGGACCTTGCCGAGTCCGGCCCGGATCGTGGAAATGACGGCTCGCTCCGCCTCGATGGTTTTCTGGTTGGCGAGATGCTCGATGGCGGCCTCGACCGATGCGGGGGAGCCGTTCGGGGAAAAGGCCGGGGCTTCTCCAGGCGCGCCGACGGGATCGGCGTAGGCGAGGACTTCGGCGGTCTCTTTCAGCGCCGCGCCACTGTAGCGCCAACGCATCGGTGGGAAACCCGACCAGAGTTCCTCGTTGAGGGCGCGGCTGGCCGATTGGGAGGTGACGGGGTGGTCACGTCCGGCGGAGGTGATCTGGATGTGGTAGGCGTTCTCGGGCGTTTCATATCGCGTCGCGGCGTCGGGCTCGTAGGCGACCGGGAGGAGGTCGCGGAGAATTTTGTTGCCGTGGCCGTGGGGCATGTGGCGGGGACCGGCGATACAGACGAGGAGGGCGCCGCGCTTCGTCACCGCTTCCTCGATGGCGGCGAGGTCGGAGGTGGAAAGGGCGGACGGGGGGATGTCGCCGAGGATGATGACGTCGAAGCGCTGCCACTCCGACGCGCTCTGCGGGAGAACCGTGGCCTCGGCCTCGCCAAAGGAACGCGAGGCGCTCGCGGCGACCGTCGGAGGGGTGCGGGCGCGGTGGATCTCGTCGGGATCGAGCAGGACGTACTGGAGGTGAACCGATTTGTCCCGACCGTAGAAGAGATTGCGCAGGTAGCGGAATTCCCAGCGGGGAAAGCCGTCGACGAGGAGCAGATTGGTCCTGTCGTCGGTCACCGCGACTTTGAAATCCCAGGTGTTGTTTTCCGGAAACCTCTCACGCGGGTCGGGCGCAAGCCGGACGCGGTAGTTTTGGATCCCGCGGGCTTCGGGAGAGTGGACGAAGCGGACTTCGGTGCGGAAACTCGCGTCGGTCGCTGCAATGGTGACGGTGTCGAGGACCTCGTCGCCGGAGAGCAGCTCGGCTTCGATCTTTTGTCCGTGAAAACCGTCGAGCTTCACCGCAGCGGTAACCACGACACGGTCGCCGAGGTAGATGGACTCGGGTGCCTCGAGGGAGAGCAGGGAAATGTCGATGGGTCCGAGATCCCCGCCGATGGGCACAGCGGAGAGCGGGGTGTTCCTCAGGGCGAGCTGACGCAGGCTGTCTTCGGGGAGGATGGCGCCGTTGTGACGTCCGTCACTGAGGAGGAGGACGCCGGCGAGGGATTCGGGCGGAATGGTTTCGAGGACATGCGCAAGCGCACCGGTGAGATTGGTTCGGGCCGCGTCGGCATCGTCCTCCGGTCGAGCGCTGGAAAGATCGGCGACCTGGGTGAGATCGCCGGCATATCGGTAGTAGCGCGGATGGTAGCGCTCCCGGAGCTGATCGAGGAGGGTTGGGTCCGTCACCCGACCCTCTCCTGTCGCGCCGTCCGGGGAGGGGAGCGGGGCGTGGAGGACCCGCCGGGCGATTTCGTGCCGGGGGGTCGCGGCGGCGGTTTCGACCGCCTCGCGGACCGCTTCGGGGAGCCCTTCGTAAAACGCGTCGTCCGCCTTGCGCGCGTTGATCGCGATGGTCTCGAGGATGCCGCGCAATTCCGTGCGAGCGACCTCAAGTTGGGTGATCAGCTCCTCGGCCGAGCCCGAGGCGGCGGCCTTTTCCGCGAGTGGCAAGACCCGCCCGAGTCCGTCGCGGGTGCGTTTGAGGTGTTCGCCGAGGGCGTTTTTGACCTCTTCCGGAAGAGAGCTTGAAAGGGTTTCTGTTAGGATTTCGGCGAGGGTGTCGCGTTGGTTTGCGAGGCTTTGGAAAAGGGCGGGCAATCCGGCGGCGCGGCTCTCCAGTCCGGCGGCGGGAGCGGGGGCGGAGCGCAGGGCCTCGAGTTCGGACGCGAGGGTCGCATCGAGCGTGTCGGCCGTCTCGGCGATGCGGTGCAGGGGCGGACGTTTTTCCACTCCCGGCACCGCGAAGAGTTCGGCTAGGTCGAGTTTGTGGGAAGGTGAGAGGCGCGAGTCGGCGAGACGCATCGAGTCCGAGTCGTCGAGGAGAATGGCGATTTCGCGCACGATTTCGCGATCTTCGACAAAGGACCGGACCGGTTGCAGGAGAATGAGGATAAGAATCGCGAGGGCGCCGAGGCGCAGGGCGAGGAGGAGGCGTCCGCGCGGCGGAGCGACTAGTTTTTTTTCAAACGCGTAGAGCCAGAGGACGGCCTCGGCGGCGAGGGCACCGAGGATCGCGATGACCGGCAGCGGCCACGAGGTCGCGAGGACAAAAAAAGCCCCGAGAAGTTGGAAGGCGAACCAGAAGCCCCCCGCCGCGAGGAGGAAGCCGAGGACCCGGAGGAGGGGAGCGCCGGAGGGATGGCGGTTCCGCCGCTTCACGGTGACGAGCCAGAGCAGTGCACAGGCCAGCAACCCAATCCCGGCGATCACGGGACCGAGGGAGGGGAGCAGGTCGGTGCGGCTGAGGTCGGGGTTCACGCGGAGAAGCGCCCTGAGGGCGTGTAAAAAGTGAAAAGGAAAAGGACAAAGGTCGGGCTGCTTTTGTCAGGAACGAAGGGAATCATGATTGTGATGCGGTGATTCGTTGTGGGTTCATTTCACTCCTTCGCAAACTTCGCCAACTGCTCCCGGAATGCGTTGGTGGGGGCGTCTTTGGATTCGAAGCGAATCTTGATTTCTTCGCCCATGCGACGGCTCCGGGCGATCCAGCGGGAGAGGGCAAGCTCGACGAGAAGGAAAACAAAGGCCCCCAGCGCGAGGTATTTCCAGAGTTCTTCGCCGAAGGGAGTGCCGTTGAGGAAACCGATGAGTTCCTCGAGTGTTTGCGGTCGAGCGAGCGTCACGAAATTGGAGAGGAAGGCGAAGTCGTCCTCGCTGAGACGGGTGAGTCGGCTCTCGGCGGGGTCGCTTTTCACGGTGAAGGGGATTTCGTTGCTATCCCGGCGGAGGAAACCGGCGAACAGCGGGGCTTGTTCGTCGGGAACGATGAGATGGTAGAGTCCCGACGAGACCGCGCTTTGGAGCGTCAGCAGCGAACCGCTCTCCCGCGCATCGAGGCGGGCGCTGAGGAGGCGGTCGCGCGGTCCGCGTACCGCGAAACGGGGGAGTTCGTCCTCGGTTCCGGTGAGTTCCTCGCCGAGGGTGCGACCGCGCTTTCCGGTGAGACCGATCCGGATCTCCCACGCGGGATCGAGATTGAGTTGGTAGGCGGCGGGGTCGGCGAGATGATAGACCAGTTCGTGAATCAATGGCAGGAAAGCCTGGCGGGTCACGAGATTGCCGGAGGAGAGATCGAGCGGAATCCCGAGGAGGAGCACCCGTCCTTTGCCGACCTCGCGGGAGGAGAGGAGGATGTCGCCATTGTCGAGCCGCGCCCCCACGGAGGATTTTTGTGAAAGCGTGTTAGGGATGACCTGCGGGCGGAAGTGGGTGATGACGGTGCCGTCGAGGTCACTCTTGCCGTCCTCGGCGATTTTGCGCAGGGCGGGGTGTGTCAGGGTCCGGGTGGAAAGGGAGACGGCCTGATCGGGCGGGGCGACGACGAGTTTCCCGAGGGTGGCCGGGAGGAGCGGGTTTTGGTCGGCGCTCCGCCATCCGTTGTAAAAATCTGGCTGTGCTTTTTGTCCGGCCGCGACGAGGAGACCACCGCCGTCGGACACATACCGCGCCAGTGCGTCGGCGACGGCGGCGGGGAGGCGGGGGACATCGGCGAGGAGGACCGCATCGAAGCCGGTGAAATCGTCGAGGCTGGACAAAGCGGTGATGTCAGGGAGAGGGACGACGTGGGGGGCGACGAGGAACCGGACCGGATCGCGGGTCGGATCGTGGTCCCGGTCAAAGTCATCGGAGGCTTCGTCGCTGACGCTGGCGGGATTGGCTTCCAAGGTCGGATCGAGAGTGAGCGCGGAAGGGGCGAGGGCGACCGCAGCGAAGGCCGAGGCACTGTCGAAGGCCCGCCGCGCGGGGCGTCCGTCAACGATGAGGACACGCAACTCGTCTGCGACATTCACCGCCAAGACGCCGGTGTTGTCGCTCTCGATGTCATCCTCGACTTCCAGAGTGAGGGAGAGGGCGTGGGCACCCGCCGCGTGGAACTGATGGGAAAATGTGATGGTTTGCTCCTCGCCGGGGCGCAACTGCCCGAGGGTGGCGTCGCGCGATTCGCTGCCGTCGTCGACCCGGAGGACGAGAGCGCCGGGGGTGACCGCTTCGCTGCCGGTGTTGGACACCGTCGCGGCGACCTGGACGGGACGGTCCACTCCGACGATTTCACGGGAGAGGCGCACTTCGGTGACCGCGAGATTGCGGAGGGAATCGGGGAGCGGCATCGTCCGTATCAGGATCTGTGGCTCGGAGGGCAGGTTGCGGAAGGCATCGCGGAGGAAAGTCCATCGGTCGCTCCGACCGATCTCCCAGCCGACGTTCTGATCGTCTGTCAGGAGGACGATCTGTTTGGCGGGATGATCGCCGCGGGAGAGGCTGAGGGAGGCAAGGGTGAGGGCGTCGTAGGCGGACATCGCTCCGTCGAGCGGGGCGATATCCTCGAGGGCGGCTTCGAGGACGGCCCGGTCCGTGGTCGGATTGAGGAGAGGCGCGGTGGGCGAGGGGCCTCCGAGAATGAGGCTGAAGGCGTGGCCGCGGGGGGCGCGCCTGACGAGGTCGCGGGCTTCCGCGACGGCTCGTTCGAAGTTGGTGACGCCGTCGCGGACGAGGCCCATGGAACTCGAACCGTCGAGGATGAGAGCGATGTCCTGCCGTGCCGCCGGAGCGAAGCGGGAGAGGTTGAGATATTTTTCAAAGACGATCAGGGCGACACAGGCGAGGAGCAGTCCGATGGAGATCGCGGCGATCCGACGTCGCCATTTCGGCTCTTCGTGCAGGACCACGGCGACTCCGATTCCGACGACGGCGAGGAGCAGCAGAGGCAGGACGAGCAGCCAGGGAATGCTCGAACCCGGCGGGATGAAGGGGCGCGCGAGGGCGAGGGCGAGCAGTCCGACGAGGAGGCAGCGGGTCGCCATGAGGAGGGCCTCTTCGAGTTGGATGCGGCGGTTGCGGATCGCGAGCGATTCGAGGAGAAAATGCATCGCGCCCCATTCCACGACCCGGCTGGAGCGTCGGTTCAGCAAATGAATCACGATGGGGATCGCGATGCCGAGCGCGCCGAGCAGGAGGATGGAGTTGAGGAAGAGCATCGAGGAGCTGTTAGCAGTGGAAGACGTCTGTTCGCGTTTCCTGAAAACCTGAATCCCTCCCCACGCTACCTTCGCTGCGAGAAATAGGAGAAGAGTGCTTCGGGAACGGGGGTGCTGGTGTGTATGGGGACGTAGTCGGCTTTCATCTGGCCGCAGGCGAGTTCGATGGATTTCAGATGTGATTTGACCCGCTCGAGATACGAGGCGCGGATCGTGGCGGGATCGATGTTGAGGCGGCGGCCTGCGACTTCGAGGCAGCGGAAATCGTCGAATTTGTCGAAGGGAAAGGTGAGTTCTTCTTCGGCCATGAGGTGGAAGAGGACGAGTTCGTGGTTTTTGTAACGGAAGTGGTGGAGGGCGTTTTGGATCGCCTCGGCCTCGTCGAAAAGATCGCTGATGATGATGACGAGCCCGCGCGAGGGGATCCGTTCCGCGATTTCGTGAAAGGTCGCGGCGCAGCGGGTTTGGCCGGACGGGGTGGCGCGGGAGAGGGCTTCCAGCACGGTCCGGACCTGGCTCGGTTTTGCGGTGGGGCGGAGGTAGGTGCGGATCGCTTCGTCGAAGGTGACGAGGCCGACGGCGTCCTGCTGGCGGATGAGGAGGTAGGTCAGGGCCGCGGCGAGATAGCGGGCGTAGTCGAATTTGGAAAGACACGCCTTTCCTCCGAGCGGGGCGGCGCTCTCCCCGGTGTAGGCCATGGAACCCGACGCGTCCACGAGGATGCTGGCCCACATGTTGGTCTCTTCGATGTATTGCTTGATGTAATAGCGGTCGCTTTTCCCGAAGACCCGCCAGTCGAGGTTGCGCGGGTCGTCGCCGCTGACATACTGGCGGTGCTCGGCGAATTCGACGGAAAATCCCTTGTGGGGACTGGCGTGGCGTCCGCTGATGGAGCCGACTTTGGCGGTGCGCGCGAGGAACTCGATCCGTCCGATCATGCGGATGATCTCGGGCGGGAGGAGTTCGTCGAAGCGGGGCGAGGCGGTTTCGGTTGTCATTCGGCGAAGTCGGGCCACGCCTCTCTCACAATTCGAGCCCGGCGTCGGGTGCGAAGGATTCGACGAGGCGGTTCACGATGTCGTCGCTGGTGATCCCGGCGGCCTCGGCGTTGAAGGTGGTGAGAACGCGGTGACGCAGCACCGGGAGGGCGACGGCGCGGACATCGGCGGTGGTGGTGTGGTAGCGGCCCTGGAGGATGGCGCGCGCTTTGGCCGCGAGAATGAGGTAGATGCCGGCGCGGGGACCGGCTCCCCAGGCGACCATTTCCCGCACAAAATCGGGGGCATCGGGTTCGCGGGGGCGCGAGGCGCGAACGATTCGGGCGGCGTAGGCGACGACATGATCGGCCGCGGGAACACGGCGAACGACCTTCTGCAGCTTCAGCACCGTTTCGCCGTCGAGCTGTTTCCGGATGTCCGCGGTATAGGTGCCGGTGACGCGCTTGATGATCGCTTCTTCTTCGGCGGTGCTGGGGTAGTCCACCCGGATGTTGAACATGAAGCGATCGAGTTGGGCTTCGGGGAGCGGGTAGGTGCCCTCCTGCTCGATGGGGTTCTGCGTCGCGAGGACGAAGAAGGGCTCGGGCAGGGGATAGGTCGCTTCGCCGACGGTGACGCGGTGCTCCTGCATCGCCTCGAGCAGGGCGGCCTGGGTCTTGGGCGGGGTGCGGTTGATCTCGTCGGCGAGGATCATGTTCGCGAAGACGGGGCCTTTCACGAATTTGAAAATGCGTTTGCCGGTGCCGATGTCCTCTTCCAGCACTTCGGTGCCGGTGATGTCGGCGGGCATGAGGTCGGGGGTGAACTGGATCCGCTTGAAGCTGAGATCGAGGACCTCGGCAAGGGTCGAAATCAGCAGGGTCTTGGCGAGGCCGGG
>CAYLJC010000055.1:0-3252 GCA_964383345.1 uncultured Akkermansia sp.
CGGCCGACGATGCGGTTTTTCCCGAAGGGCACGGCTCCGTCGGCATAGACGGCGGGATGCCCCACCCGCAGGCCCATCTCCGCGACTTCGGCCGCGCTGGAGGCACCGACGTCGACAAACAACTCATGGACCTCGGGCGCTTTTTCCCCGTCCTTGCGATCGCGGATGTGGATCGCGGTGTTGCCGATGATACCGAGCACTTCGCCGGAATCGCCAAAAAAGGTGAGGCGTCGTCCGCGTGCGTTGGCCCAGTCCGATCCGCCGATGCGATCCACATGCAAAAAGCCGTCGTCGTTGATGTATTTCACGATGAATCCGATCTCGTCCGCGTGGGCCTCGATCATGATCCGGGGCGCCTCGGGATCGGTTCCTTTGACCGTGGCCCAGGCGTTGCCGTAGGCGTCACTCTCGACCGAGTCGGCGAATTCGCGGCAGCGCTTCGCCCAGACCCGTTGTCCGGCGACTTCGAAGCCCGTCGGGCTGGGAGTGTTGAGGAGTTCGTAGAGGAAATCGGTGGCGGCGGGGTCGGGGGTCATGGTGGAAAAGAAAAGAAAAGAAAAGGAATGGGAAAAAGGAAGGCGGGAAGACAGCGCGATTCCGCGCACCGGACAACTACGCCCCCTCTCCGAATGTGGCAAGGAGCGGGCTCGCGTGAGCACCTCTCCCGCGATACCTCCCTTTGACCACAAAGTTTCTTTCGGGCATGGTATCGCCATGGATTTTCCACGTGTTCCGACCTTGTTTCTGATCGCGGCTGTTTCCGCCCTGGCGGGAAAAGGTCAGGCCCAGTTGTCGAAGGGCTCGATCGCCGCCGCCCAGAAATACTCCGCCGCGCGCAGCGGCATCGCGATGATCGTGCGGGAGGAGGGAACGACCCGTTTTGAGAAATACTACAACGGGCACCACGCCGAGGAACCGCTCCACATCTATTCGGGAACAAAATCCTTTTTCGGCGTTCTCGCCGTGATCGCCGAGGACGAGGGCATCCTCCGGCTCGACGAGTATGTCGCGGAGACCCTGACGGAATGGCGCGATGACCCTCGCAAAAGCACCATCACAATCCGCGACCTGCTGAATTTCACCTCGGGCCTGGAAACAGGTTTCGAGGAAATTTACGGCCGGACCGAGGCGGACAAGCTCACCCTCGCAGTCGGACTCGACGCCACCCGCGAGCGGGGCGCTTCCTTCGTCTACGGGCCCAGCCACCTCCAGGTCTTCTGCGAGGTGCTCCGTCGCAAGCTCGCGAAACGCGGCACGAACTACGCCGCCTATCTCGATCGCAAGCTGATCCAGCCCCTCGGCATCACGATCACGCGGTGGAGGGCAGACAACCACGGCAATGTGATCCCCTCGGCCGGGATGCACATGACGGGACGCGACTGGATCCACTTCGGCGAGATGGTCATCCAGGGCGGCGAATGGAGCGGACGCCGGCTCGTGGCGACGGAAGATTTGGAAAAATGCTTCCGTGGCACCCCGATCAACCCCGCCTTCGGCCTGTGTTTCTGGCTCAACTCACACCGCCTCCATCCGCAGGCCCGCGAGGTCGATGTGGAAGAGTTCCTCGACCGCGAGCCCATGCCCGAGGACTGGAGCCACGTCTGTCTCAGCAAGGCCGCCCCGACCGACCTGGTCTGCTCGATCGGCTCGAATTTCCAGCGGCTCTACCTGGTGCCCTCGATGCAACTCGCGGTGGTCCATCTCGGGAAAAAAGGCAACAAATTCCGCGACGCCGAATTCCTCGAAATCCTTTTTAAGGACGCTCGTTTCGACGACAAAGTCACCTCGGACGGGAAAAAGACGAAACCTCTTCCGAATCTTTTTCGGATTTTCCAAAAGCGGCCGTAGGGGTTTACGGAGCGGGCGATGTCCCCTCGGGGACGGGATCTTCCAGCGGCGTCCCTCTCGGCAGGGCGGGGAGATCTTTGCGAACAAAACGCATCAGATTGGATTCGCCCTTGCGCCATTTGTATCCGGTTCCGAAAGGGAGAGGCAAGGCTCCGCCGGCGTAGGCATGGGCAAGTTCGTTTTGGAAACGGTCGGGGAAGAGAGAGATGGGACCGGTGTAGACGCCGTAATAAAAGCCATACCAGGTTTCCGCGTCGAAGTGACGCAGCGGAATGCCCGAATCGTCCTGCACGATTTGATTGCTGTGGTCGAGGAGGTGCCGTCGCACCTTGGAGAACCAGTCGTTGTGGAGAAGAAAAGAGGCCGCCTTGAGGTAGCTGTTGCCCTTGGGCTGGGCCGAGAGCCAGGTCGCGAAGCCCGATTTCTCAAAGCCGCCGTCAGAGAGATCGGACGAAAAATAGTAGAGCGTTTTGGAAGCGACGAGTCGGCGGGGAGAAAAAACCATACGCACGACATTGGCGCCGGTGTGGTCCGTGCCCTGGCTCAGCAGGGTGCCGTCCTGCTGCAAGGTGAGGAATTCCAGCTCCTTGATATACTGATGGGATCGCGCCAGGAAAATCATCATCAGGGGCGTCGTTCCTTGGAAGGTGGCGAACTGGAGATCCTCCTTCATGTCGGCGGTGCGGAAGAAACTGAACTGAATGCTTTCGCCGAGGGCGTTCCTCGTTTCAGCGAGGGCCTGGGCGAGGTTGCCTTCGTTCAATACGGATATGTCAGGAACCCGGCCGACCGGTTCCAGTCCGCACAGGATGTAGGTCCCCGCCGCAGGAAAGAGGTGGAAGGCATGGAGGATGTCGGGGCCGCTGAAAAGATAACGCAGAACCCCGCCGGCGGGCTGCACCGGACTGATCTCGGTCGCGGCCCACTCGGACATGGGGAAGAGGACACGTTCCTGATGGCGGGAGAAGTCCTTGTCGAATTGCGCGACGTGTGACTTCCAGGCCTCCGTCGCGGTGAGGGGATGGTCCGGCTGGTGCGGCAACTCGACTCCCGCGAGAAAGGCGACCGCGTCATTGAGAGCGGCGAGAGAGCTGACGGGTTCCTGGGCGGACGCGGGTGCGACGAAGGCGGAAAGCAACAGCGCGGCAACAGGGAAAACGTTCTTCATCTGTGAGGATTTTTCTCAGGAATCGTTGCGCGGACTCAAGTCACGGACTCAGATCACTTTTCCGCGAATGCGGATGTCCGGGCCGATCCTGGCGGTTTCGATCTCGCGGAGACGGGTAACGATGCCCTCGCCGATGAGCCGGGTTTCTCCGCCCCCGAGGACGGGGGCGAGGTAGAGGATCACTTCGTTGACGAGTCCTTCCCCGAGGGCGTGGGTGAGGAGGCGTCCGCCCGACT
>CAYLJC010000055.1:3262-10634 GCA_964383345.1 uncultured Akkermansia sp.
GAGGAGACGCCCATGGCCCCGAGCCGGGTGAGCGACTCGCGCAGGGTGAGACCTTTATGCACGAGAGTGCGGTGAGAATGGGCGTCGGAGAAAAGGTGGTGCGTCCGGGGCAGGTCGGGATCGGAACTCAGCACGACCCTCCAAGGCTGGAGACGGTCTCCGGCCCATTTTCCCCGCAGGGTCAGGGAGGGATTGTCGCGGCGGAAAGTTTCGCCTCCGACAAGGATCGCATCACACTGACGCCGCCAGAACTGGACGTCCTCGCGCGCTTCCTCCGAGCTGATCCACTGTCCTTCGCCCGGCGGCGGTGTGGTGCGTCCGTCGAGAGTCGTCGCGCTTTTCGCGAGAACCCAGGGCAGACCGGTGGTGATGTGACGGGAAAAAAAGCGAATCAGCTCGCGGGACTCTTTTTCGAGGACACCGCAGGTTACCTCGACCCCCGCGGCGCGGAGGAGATCGAGTCCCGCGCCCGCGTGGAGGGGATTCGGATCCGTCGTGCCAACGACAACCCGGGCGAGGCCCGCCGCGAGGATTGCTCCGGTGCAGGCGGGGGTGCGTCCCTGCGTCGAGCAGGGTTCGAGCGTCACGTAGAGAGTCGCGCCGCGCGCGGCTTCGGGACCGTGTTGGCGGGCGACGTCAGCGAGGGCGACGATCTCGGCGTGCGGTCCCCCGACGCGCTGGTGCCAGCCGCGTCCGAGGATCCGCCCGGCACGCACGATCACCGCGCCGACGGGCGGGTTGGGACTGGTCGTACCGAGTCCCTTGCGACCCTCCGCAAGCGCTTCGTGGAGATACTCTTGATCGGCCGGAGTGACACTGTCCATTCCGGTCCATTGTACACGGAAAGCCCTCGTCCGCCAGCGAACGAAACATGGGGGGCTTCACTCCGCGACGCGATACAGATGGGTTTTTGTCCGCAGGATGAGAGCGTCGCCGCTCACGGCGGGGGAAGCGAGGAATCCTGTGTCGAAGCGATTTTCGGCCAGCATTTCGAAGTCCGGAGAGGCTTTCACGACCGTGCAGAGGCCGTCTTCGTCGAAGCAGTAGATGCGCTCCCCGGCCGCGAGGAGCGAGGCGGAATACTCGCCCCCGGCGCGCTCGGCCCAGACGGGTTCTCCGGTTTTGGCATCGACACAACTGAGGACGCCGTCGCTGGCCATGAAAATCAGATCGTTCACCACCACTGGCGAGGATCGTTTCGGGGTGCGCCGGAAAAACGACCAGGCCACGTGTGTCCCGGTCACGTCGCCTTTCATCCCCGGCTCCAGACGGATCGCCCAGACCTCCGCCTTGCCGAGGCCGGTATTGATGTAGACCATTCCGGTGGATTTGCTGTAGACGCAGCGCGAGGAGGGCGAATGGGTTTTGTAGGTCACGTGCCAGAGTTCCTCGCCGGTCTTCACATCGTAGGCGGCGCAGGCTTTCGCTCCGTTGCAGATCATCTGCACGGTGTCGCCCACGGGAACAAAAATCGGAGTGCTGTAGGCCTTGCGCAGGTCGCCGCCGTTGGCGGGGACGCCGTCCTTTTCGTCATTGTAGTCGGTGGAGCGATCACGACGCCAGAGGGTTTCACCGGTCGCCTTGTCGAGGGCGACAAAGTACTGTTGGTCGGCTCCTTCCAGGGTCAGGATGACGGTGTCCTCCCACTTCGCGAGCGAGGAGCCGGCCCCCCGCCAGTGGTTGCAGGTGAGATCGCGCCGCTGCCAGATCGATTCAAAAGTTTCCGTGTCGAGGCAGATCGTGCCGTAGCTGCCGAAGGTGAACCAGGCCCGCCCCGGCTCGATCACGCCGGTGGGAGAGGCGTAGGTGTTGAGGTTGTTGACCAGCGGTTCGGGGTTGTCGCAAGTGATGAAAACGCGGTCGAGGAGGATCTCCCCGGTTTTTTCGTCGAGACAGAGGATGGACATCTCGTGCCCTTTCGGGGTGGCGGTGGTGATCCAGACTTTTCCCTCCATGACGAGCGGGGTCGACAACCCGAGTCCGTGGATCTCCGTGCGCCAGGTCACATTTTGATCCGGTCCCCACTCCGTCGGCGGATCGGCGGTGGTGATGCCATCCCGCGTCGGACCGCGAAATTCGGGCCAGTCGGCCGAGACCGGGAGAACGAGAGCGGACAAGCTCAGGCCGAGGAGAAATGGCTTCATCCGGAAAGAATGGCGAAAAACGCGCTACCGGTCAACGGCTTCAATGCGCGGAGAGGCGAAGGCCCGGCGACTCAGCGTTTCGGGCTGAAATCCCAGGGCTCCGTCGGCGTCGGGAGCGATCGGAAAATGGCGTCTGTTTTGTAACTATTCAGACCCAGACCGAATTTGAACCTCGCCATTGAGCGCAATCAAACGCATCATCCCGCCTGACGGGATTTCCCCATTCAAGGCTTCGGCAACGAGGTTTCCGAGCAAGGAATCCATCGTCCGTTCGAGATTCCTTGCGCCAAATTCCGCGCTGAAACCTTTCTGCAAGATGAGTTCCACCGCACTTTCCGCCAGGGTGAGGGTCACGCCGCGATCTTCCAAGCGCTCGTTCCATGCGGCAATCAGTTTCCCGAGAATCTCCCGAGCCTCTTCGATTCCCAGCGGGTTGAAATGGATGATCTTCGTCAATCGGTTCAGCAATTCAGGCCGCAGGTGCCGCCGGATCGCCTCTTCCGCTGGCGCGCGGGCGTCTTGCCCGTCGGCACCACTGCCGCGATTTTCGACCGCAAGTTCTGGCTTGCGGGCACCGAGCGGAGGCGCATTGAAGCCTTAATTTTTTGCTCCCGTTTCGCCTCCCCTCTTGATGATATGGTTGGCAATTCTCAATGCTGGTTTCGCGCCGTTTTTGTTTCCGCAGGCAAAACAAAGCAGGAAAAGGGGCGTTCCTGACGGGGTTTTCAAAATAAGCGGCTTATCATGCACCGCTGTGAACTCCTGCTTCAAGCGATCTGTCACGAAGTTGCTGAGAATTTCAAACGGCTCTGTGGTTTTCTTGATCTTCTCGTGTCCAAAGAGATCCGGTTCCTCTTTTTCGTAAAAAACAGATTCCCAGTTACCCGCTCCGAAGGTGAGATTGAGCCGCTTGCGCCAAGCCTCGTCTATGACTCCGGATTTGGGCAGCATGCGATTGACCGCCATCGCCGGAAAAAGAAGCCACATGTCGATGGCCTTTGTTCTCGCGATGGCCTGAATCGTAGACCATTCAACATGCAGAGCGAAAGGATCAAGGAAGGCCACGGCCCGCTGCTTTCCCCAATTTTCCTGAGTGATACGAAAAAGTTCTTCATTGGCATCGCCTTGCAGGTAGGAGATGGAGCGATTGCCGAATCCCTTCCGTGCGACCGTCTCCCGAAGTTGCTCCAGTTTCTTCCCATCCTTCTCGATGAAAATGAAGCGGTGGAATTGGGGATCGGTCTCTAAAGCAATCAAAGGGGAGCCTTTGCGGTATTCGATCATTTCCGAATCCTCCGCCTCGGTGCCTGCTCCGGCGAAAGCATCAATATAAACCGTTGTGAAAGGTGTGTTCTTCAACACGAGACGGTAGGATTGGAGATATTTCCGCAATGCGGAAAGTATTCTTTCAGACCATTCCCCGCCAAATTTCTGTTGCGAACTCATGCCATAATAAACTCAAATCGCTTGTGGAATTTCATCCCATGTCCGGCCATCAAGGAATCTTCCTGCCTTTCCTTTGCCGACTGCGGCTAGGCGGGTGCCTTCGATCACCACCACCTTTTTCTGTTGCTCGGTCAATAGTTCTTCGGGAACCCAATGACCCCATTGCTTGAAGTGGAAGGCAACGCCGGAATCCTGGCATTGATCACGCAGATTCCGCACCCATTCGGGATTCATCGGGCGGGAATAGGCTCCGCTTTCTCCCCCGGCGATGACCCAATGGATGCTTTTGGCGGGATCGGGAGATAGATACTTGGCGAGGTCGAGCGATCCCAGCAAGGGTTCGCAACTCAGGAAGCGGACACGGGCGGGCAAGGCGAGCAATTCGGGCACGCGCTTGTCCGCCCAGGTTTGATTTTCCGCCGTGCAGCCGATCCACACGTTATCCGGCCAAACCTCCCGCCACGGCACCATGGATTGGATATTGTGAGGTCGCTTGGTGAGAAGGAGCCAGTCAAGCCAAGGGGTCGCGTAGATGACATTCCAGAGGCGTTCCCGCCAAGGATTCAATTCGGCGCGACGCTCGAACACATCGGCCATGGACGCGCAAAAAACCCTCCGTCTCTGCCTGTTCGCCGCGGCCTCCTGGTTCCAGCGCAATGGCTCTTTCCAGTGCGCCTCTCCGAAGAAGCGGCGCGGAGCCTGTTTACCCCACACCTGACTGCCCACCCGTTTTGCCCATGCCTCCGCATAGCAATGCTGGCAGGCGGGCGAAAATTTGGCGCAGCCCCACCATGGGTTGAAGGTGTGGTGCGTCCACTCAATCTTGGAGTCCTTGGCCATGGCTTGATTCAGGGTAATTCGGTGATGTTCATTTGTCCAGTTTGATTTTTAATTTTGGCGAAAGGGTTCAAGGGCGGGCGGAATTCAAATACCCCATCGCTTTTCCCTCCCCTTCCTCGATGGCGATTTCCACGGCGCGTTTGGCTTTTCCCAGCAGCTCCTGTGCTTCCCGGCGGACGGTGTGGGACCGGCGGATGTGGGAGATGATCTCTTCTCCATGTTCCAGAACAACGTCGGGAAAAGGAATCTCCAACAGGTTTCCTTCGCTGAAACGCGGGTGCTGGTTTCCTTCCTGACAGTATTTGAGGATGGTTTGCACGGGCCGGGAACGCAGGAACAACAGGTGTCGAGGTAGATGAGCATGATGGATCGAACACTTGAAGGCTGCAGCCTATTCTATCGGGAAGTGTTTTCAATTTGCCATTTTTTGAAACGGTCCAGCGGATGGATGAAGTGTTTCATGGTTTAACCGGACTATTTGCCAATGGCAGCGAGCAGTTTTCCTGCATCCTGTGGACGGTTTTTGGGATTGCGGGACAGGGATTTGTCGATGAGGGCGGCAAGCCCTTTCGTCAGCCCTGGAAAGCGTTCATGGATGGGGACGGAGTTTTCGTTGAGGATGATGCCGATTATTTTCAAAGCCTTAGGCATTTCGATTGCTCGAAAAATGTCCAATTCACTCATTTTTGGCCCGGCGACTCAGCGCTTCGGGCTGAAATCCCAGGGTTCCGTCGGCATGCCCATGGCCTTGAGGAAAGCACTGGAGGAAAAGGCGAGGAAGAGGCTGCCCCCGGCCTTGCTGTGGCGATGCCGCCGGTGGAGGGCCTCCATCACCGGGAGGAGCGCCTGCGCTTTTATCCCGAGGAGTTCGGTGGCGCGGCAGGCCTGCAACGCGGTCCACCAGTTTTCGTGGTTGAGTTCGCGACCGATCACCTGGACGGCCTCCGCGCGGTGTTTCTCCGAGGCCTCCGCCATCCATGCGGCCATCTCGATCCGAACCGCGACGGAGATGTCGTCCATGGAATCGTAGAGTTCTTCGAGCAAATCTTGATCGTTTGGATAGGCGTGGCGCAGTCCGAGAATGCCCCAGTAGCGGATCGCATCGTCGCCGGATTCCACAAGCGCGAGAAGTTCTTCGCGGCTTCCTTTTCCGACGAGATCGGCCGCCGCCCAGATCGCGTCGAGATCGGGACGGTGATTCGAGAGTCCGGTGGTGATTTCGCGGATAGGCCGCATCTCTTCGAAAATGTAATCGCTCATGATGCTCTCGGGGAGAACGCCGAGATCGAGGATCTCACCCCGCTTTTTCACGAGGGCGGCCCGGTGCGCTTCGAGCGCGGTATTTTGCTCGGCCGTGCGGTCTCCGGTGGCGAGGTTCACGATGTTCAACGGGTCGGCCGCGAGATCGTAGAATTCCTCAATCGGCCGGGTCGGACCGGCGTAGGCGAGCTGGGCCGGGGTCAGGGTCGCGGCGTTGGTGGCGGCGTGGCGGGTGATCTCTTGCTGGATCTCGCCCTGATCGGAATACACGCTGCGTTGCGCCCAGGAATAGTGCGGCAGGTAATTGCGGATGTAGAGATACCGGTCGCTGCGAATGGAGCGGGCGAGATCGAAAACCTCATCGACGCGGTCGCGGAAGCCGTAGACATATTCCGCCGCCGCTGTCGCCCCTGGACCCAGGAATACTTCGCCCTGCATGTTTTCCGGAACCGGGAGCCCGAGCAGGGAAAGAACGGTCGGCCCGAAGTCGACGAAACCGACCAGCCGATCGACCGTCCCGCCCGCCTCCGCCGGAGCCAGATGCCGGTATTTTTCGGGAAAGCGGATCAGGAGCGGGACCCGCATCCCCGAGTCGTGGAGGAGACGCTTGTGCCGCGGCATCCCGGAACCGTGGTCGGAGAAGAAAAAGACGATGGTATTCTCAGCGAGGCCATCTTCTTCGAGCTGTCCGAGAATACGACCGACCTCGGCGTCCATCGCCGTGACGCAGTCATAATATCGGGCGAGTTCGCGGCGCACCAGTTCCGTATCGGGGTAATAGGGCGGCACGGAGACCTCCGCCGGATCGTGCCGCTCCGCCGGGGCGAGCCGGGATTGCACCTTTTCCTGAAAGACCTCGTAGGGCCACACCATGGTGCGGGACTGGTGCGTGGTCATCTGATTGAAGACGGCAAAGAAGGGCTGTCCTTCCTTCCGTCCCGGACTCCGCCAGTGCGCTCGTCCGCCGCTCTCGTCCCACGATTCCTCGATCAGCCGCGCTTCGTTGGCGGTGTTGTAGTCGGTTTTGCTGTTGTTCGTGGTGAAATAACCGGCCTCGCGCAGGTAGGTTGGAAACCCCTTGACGTTGAAGGGGATGGGATAGGCGGAACGCATCTGACTCGTCCCGAGACTGGGAGCCCACATCCCGGTGATCAGGGTCGAGCGCGAGGGCGAGCAGATCGGCGCGGCGGCGAAGGCGTTGGTGTAGCGCACGCTCTCCTTCGCGAAGGCGTCGAGATGCGGTGTCGTCGCGTAAGCGTCGCCGTAGACCCCCAGGGTCGGGCTCATGTCCTCGGCCGTGATCCAGAGCACATTCGGCTTTTCTTCGCCCCATCCTGCGGCAGGAAAAAAACAAACGAAGACAAAAGCGAGGAAGCGGAGGGAGTCCATGGCGGGAAGTATCGCTGTTCCGCCACGCCTTGAAAAGAGAATACTGGAGTCTCGATGGACGGCCCCACCAGCGCGGATGTATCAGCGGTAGTTTTGGTGCCAGCCGTCGGCGGTCATCGTGGCGAGCATGGCGAGGCAATAGGGATGATTGGCCCTCGCCGCGAGAATTTTCCGGCTCTCGTGGAAACTTCCCATTTCCAGAATTTGGATCTCAACGATACGCGCTCCCCAGTTCTTCATTCGCTCGACGGTGGGAAAATAAATGTCGATGGTCTTTGTGCCGACAAGGGCGC
>CAYLJC010000056.1:0-10556 GCA_964383345.1 uncultured Akkermansia sp.
TCAATTCTTCATTTCACCTTTGGCTCCGTTTCCCGGCCCCACTTCACCAAGTCTGACCGCGTGCTCCATGAAGAGTCGGAGTTCGGATTCCGTCCTATTCTCAGCGTAATACCAACCGTGGAGCGATTTCCCACCCGAATGAACAACTGCCGCAAGGGGCAATCTCGCGTCGAGGTGGGCATGAATCGCCGCCTGCACGTCTTCCCGATGTTTGTCGAACTCGACTACGGAGAAACGGCGTTTTCCCGTATTGTCCAAGCACCGATTCGATTTCTTCCCCTGCTGATTCACTCCAGTAAGGGCGTTCATGGGAGAAGGAACGACGAACTGCATCTTCCGCCAGCAATCCTGCCATTCGTGAAGGGGCTTCGTCTCCATCCGCCGGATATCATCCCCCATGCAGACAAGTGGATTTCCGGGGAAAAGCCTTGGAGTGAACATTCCAGCCATTCAGCACTCCGTCCGCGAAGAATTCTTCCGCTTCCGAATGGTCCTCAGCAACTTTTCTGACCATAGCCCAATCGGTTTCAGGCCACCTTGGTTTAGATCGAGAAACAGACGGACCCTCCTGGCTTTGGGATGCCCGGTGATCCGAGGCAGCAATCGCATCTGAGATTTCACAATCAGGTACGGGGCGCCCGCACGTGGACACAGCTTCCCGGATAATTCGAAATACCAGTCGGTGCTGGTAGTGTTCTCTCAGGATACACGCCGCTTTGAAGATCCAGCGATGTACACCATCACCGGACTTCGGAGGCAGTCCGAGCCTCCTTCGAAGATCTCCCGGGAGGTCTCCAAAGAGCCCCCCGCCATGAGTTCTTATTGTCATAATTTTGTTTGATTGGGTCTGTTCTGGCCATTGGCCGAAGCCGACCCCGCTCTCTTTTGGGAGACTCCTGCTCCCTTCATTTCGACACTCCTGTCGATCACTTCCAACCGGACACAGCAAGGCAAGGGACTTCCCACGCCTTGCGATTCGTCGACATGACGAGTCTGAGTTGGACTTTCGGCATTGACCTCACTGGGCCTGCCTGATATCTTCGGAACCTCGAACGTCTCGAGATCCTGCAATACCCGCATCGGGTTGAATCGGATGACCTTTCCGATTTTGAGATGGGAGATTATCCCCTTCTGGACCCACGATTGGATGGTCCTTTTACTGACCCTGACAAACAACGCGATTTCGCGTGTCGTCAAAAGCCTTGGATCTGGAACTTTCACTCTTTTTCATAGGGGTGAAAGTTTCGGAAGCCCGAAGGCTTCCCCTAGCGAGGCACCTTACTGCCTGGCCGGAACTCCGAGGAGTTCCATTTTGAACCGTTTCCGGCGAACTGAGCGAGCGAACCCGCATCCTTGCGTAGAACTCCTTACGGAAGAAACGACGCTCGGTAATGTGATTCCCAATTTCCGTCTCCGCAACTTGAAAATTAAATTCGGCAAAGCCCGGGCCAATTGAAGCGATCAAGCGAGCTCTCCACCATCGCCGAAACCGCCCAAGCCCCCGCGCGTCCACCGTCCGGTGGGCACGATGCTCGCCAACAGAACCACCCTCTCCGTGCGGATCGGGCGGAGAGGGCTAATCAACGTCGCAACAATAACGGATCCGATCTGACGCCCGGGGGAGGTGGAGCGGGCGTTTCATGGCCTTCGGTGATGGCCTAGCTGGCCTTCCCCATCGCCACCGCATTGCCCGCCACCTCGGGGCTGATGCTCCAATAGGCGGCGGCCTCCTGCTCGGTGGCATCCACGTTGCGGTAGTGCTTGAAGATGATCGAGGTGTCTTTGTGACCCATCTCAAGCGCGAGCGCTGGCGCGTCTTTATGGTGGAGAAGGTGATAAGTGCCGTAGGAATGGCGCATCCCGTTCTGCGGCCATTCCTTGAGGATCGGCTTTTCCGGGTTCGTCTTGTTCGCTTCGATCGACTTTGCCACCTCCTTGGGTGCACCAAATCCGGCGGCGCGGCGTGCGGCTTCCAGACGTTTGCGGCCGTTCTCCGGCCAAACGCGGCCGCCGGCTTTTGCGTGAGGTGTGAGCCAAGCCACGAGGTTGTCACTGATGGCCACGCTCCGACTGCGGGCGCTCTTTGCCTTGGACGCCCGCACCACAACCTTCCCTGCGGTGAGCCGAACCTTCTTCCAGTCGAGTCGCTTGAGTTCGGTGTCCCGCAGGCCGGTGAACAGACCGATGGCGACGAACGGCAGGATCTCCGCATCCGCACTTTGGAGGAGCTTCTCGGCATCCCCGGGGGAGAGGATGGAGACCTCCGACTCCACCTCCTTCGAGCGGATCACCCTCGCCGCAGGGTTCTCCGTCGTGAACTTTTTCTTGATCGCATCATTGAAGGCCAGGACAAGCATTCGCCGGTAGGAGTTCACGGACGAGGGCGAAAGCTCAAGCCCATGAAGCCAGTCCTCAATCTCTTGCGTCGTGATCGTGGCCACTGAGTGCGATCCGAAGATCTCGTTGAAGCGCCCCAGGCGTCCCTCCATGCCCTTGATGTGAACGTCCGAGAGTCCAGCCCGCTTCCGTGCGGCAATGGCGTCCTTCACGAGTTCGGCCATCGAGCATGACCGCAAAGAGCGCCGGCGGAAATCAATGGCGAACGCGACGGCCTCCCGCAGAGACATCCCCAGCTCCTCCAGGTCGGCCCGCGTGTCGAGAACGGTGGAGCGTTCGGAGGACGTGATGGCAGAGTCGGTGCCGTGGGCGCGAGCTTCCTCAAGGCGCTTCTCCTTCCACTTCTCAGCCGCGTCCGCAGTCTTGAACGCCTTCGTCCGGTATTTCCCGCCCTCGATAAACGTGGCACGCCAGCGATAGACGGGGTGCCCCTTCATCCGCTTGATGGTGACTCCGTGCCCGAGCCGTGCTCCTGCTTCCTGACTCTTACCTGCAGTTTCGCTCATGAGAAAACTCTGCACAGGCAGGGAGCCGAAACAAGCGGAATCCGCTCACTAACTGCTCAAGGGAGTCTTCGCGATCACCGGCGATGTTCTGTAACTCGCTGGTTATCAAGGAAGCCGAAGGGGGGAATTGAACCCCCGACCCACGCATTACGAATGCGTTGCTCTACCCCTGAGCTACTTCGGCGTTGCTCCGTCCCCCGTGAAAGGGCGGGCGGAAAAGTAGCCGAGACTGTTCCGGTGTCAACGGGTTCGATGGCGGGAGCGGTCGCGGCGGAGCAGGGGAGCTCCGGCCCCTTCGCTTGCCAATTCCCTTTCCCTCGCGGAAATTTGCCTCCGAAAAGGGGTTTTCCATTGTCACAGGGGCGGGATTCGCGGCAAAGTTCCTTGAAACCATTTCATGAAACCAGGCGACCGGGAGCTATTCATCGAGCAGGTCCGCGAGCACCACGCCGGGCTGCGCGGATTCGTGCGCTCCCTCGGCGTCGATCCGCTCTGGGTCGACGATGTCGCGCAGGAGGCCTTCATCGTCGCCTACAACCGCCTCGATGAATTCGATCACAGCCGCGACTTCGGTCCCTGGCTGCGGGGAATCGCCCGGAATCTGGTGATCAACGAGCGCCGCAAGGACGCCCGCCGCAAGCGCATTCTCTCGGACAATCTCACCGAGGTCCTCATCGCCTCGTCCTCGGTGGGTGAGGAAGAGGAGGAAATGGGGGACTTTGCCCTCGTGCGGCTCAACGCTTTGAAGGAGTGTATCAAGGGCCTCCCGGAAAAGAGCCTCCGCCTGCTCAAATCCCGTTACGAAGACGATCACTCGGCTCAGGATATCGCCGAGGAATTTTCCATGAATCCGCCGGCGGTGCGCAAGGCGCTGGAGCGGATGCGCGCCGCGCTGCGGGAGTGCATGGAAGAGAAAATGGCGATGGCGACGGTCACCTGACGACATCCGCGGAGCGAATTACCCATGAAACACGAAGCCAGCGACTCGGAACTTCTGCAACGGCTCCTCCACGGAGAACCGGGGGAAGCGGATCTGTCCGCCCTCGCCGCGCGGGCGGAGGCGGACGCCGGATTCGCCCGGGTCATCGCCGACGAACTGGCTTTTTCCGGATGGCTCCGGGAAGCACTCCGGGGAGAGAAAGGCGACGAAGGGAGTGCCTTCACTGCGGATCTCCTCAGTGCCGGACGACCGCTCGAGGATCTGCTCGACCGGGTCCGCGAGGGAGTGGCGACGCCCTACGAATGCGATCAGGTCGTCAAGCACCTTTGGGAAACCCCCGGGGCGGATCGTCGGCTCCGCCGGGATCTCGCGATGGAGGAACTTTTCCACCAAGCGCTCACCGATTCCAGGTCCGAGGTGGCCTTCATCCAGTCGTTGGAGACGCGGATGTGGGCCGAGACGCGTCGCGATCATTTCGTGGACGACTTCGCCAAGCGCCTCGAGCGCGAATTGACGCCGTCCTCCGGGGAGACGGACGAGGAGAAGGTTGTCGCTTTTCCCGGCACCTGGAGGCGCACCTTCCTGCAGATGGGGGCGGTCGCCGCGGCTCTTGCGCTGGGTTCGTTTTTCGGGGTCAAAATGATGCTGCGTTCCGTCTCGGTGGAGCCGGTCCTCGCTTCGATCGTGAAAACATCTTCGGGGGTGATCTGGTCCGGCGCGACGGCTCCGGGCGAGGACGGCACGATCAAATCCGGACTCTATCATCTCAGCAGCGGAGTGGTCTCCATGCGGATGGCTTCGGGCGGGGAACTGACCGTGGAAGGCCCCGCCGTATTCGAAGTCGGGGACGACGCCTCCGCTTTCGTACACGAGGGCATCGCCCTGGCGCGGGTTTCCTCGACGGACCTCGGGATCTCGCTGCGCTCCAAAGGACTCAGCGTCTCCGAGGCGGCCCGGCTCATCGGAATCGACGCCCGTTCCGAAGCGGCGACCGAGGCCATCGTGTTCGACGGGGATGGCGGGGTCTGCCTGTCGGAAGGAGGGACATGCCGCGAGCTGTCCGAGTTCGAAGCGGTCAAGGTGGATCACCTGCGCGAGCGCTTCGTTGATGTGCCCTACAACCCCAGGGCCTTTTCCAACGCTTGGGCGCTGCTTTCCGGGGTGGAGCACAACCTCGGTTCCGTCCGCATCGAGATGCCGGGAGCGGAAATTTCTTCCCGGCGGGGCGAAGAGGGCGAGGTCCGGGTCTATGTGGAGAACGAATCTTTCCGGCCCGCGCACGGCCTGGAAGTCGATCAGGTGGTCGTGGGCGAGTTCTCGGTGGCCGAGGCCAATCCCGGTCAGCATCTCCAGGCGAAAGGCGAGCTGCGCAGCTATCTGCTCCAATTGTGGCCGGGCGAGGAGGACGGAGCCGGAGGGATGGAAACGTCGCTGACCTTCGATCATCCGGTCGTAGGAGTGATCTATTCGTCGGATCGTCTCGTGAGTTCCGATTCCTCGGTCGGGTCCCCGATTTCCCACGCGGGAGACAGGGAGAACGGCCATCGGGGGATGGACTCGGGCAACGACGAGATTTTGCTCAGTCAGGATCGGCACACCCTCAATCTGCGGTTCAAGGGCGGGGGTGCCCGGGCGGAGCAAGTGCGCGTGTTGGTGGCCTTGAATTGAGCCGCCTTTTTCTCACGCGGGGACGCGTTTTTCCGCCTCTTCGTCGGCGGATCCGAGGATCGCCTGGATCGCCTCGGCGGCGGCGGCGAATCCGAAGGTTCCGGTGACCGGCGTGGCCGACCCGAAACCGGTCTCGCAATTGATCCGCCGGGTCGCGCCTGGCTCGGGATCCGTGCGGACACTGCCGTCGGACCAGGGAAAACGGGCGTTTTCCTCGCTGTAGACCGCCCGCACGCGGAACGGCTCGCGGCTCGCCTCGGAAGGATAGCCGTAGCGGCGGCGCAGTTCCTTGCGGACGAGGCGGAGGAGCCGGTCATGGCTCGCTCCGGAAAGATCGGCCACCCGCACGGCGGCGGGGTTGCTTTTTCC
Organism: uncultured Akkermansia sp.; assembly: GCA_964383345.1. Lineage (GTDB taxonomy): Bacteria > Verrucomicrobiota > Verrucomicrobiia > Verrucomicrobiales > DEV007 > Arctic95D-9. Next base: position 5,881 of record CAYLJC010000056.1, read on the forward strand.
TCCCGCGCCTCCGGCGACAATGAGCGGGAGGGAGCGGTCCCGGCACGCCGCCACGAGGAGGGCCTTGAGGCGGGCGTCGTCGATTCCGTCCACGAGGCAGTCGTAGCCGCGTGAGAGGAGTGGATCGAGGGTCGCTTCCGTGAAAAAGCCGATCTCTTCGTGGACGATCAGTTCCGGGTTGATGAGGCGGAGACGCTCGGCCATCGCCGAGACCTTGGGTCGGCCGATGTGGCCCACGAGCGCGGGAAGCTGGCGATTGGTGTTGGTGACACAGATCTCGTCGAGATCGATGAGGGTGAGTTCTCCCACGCCGCTGCGGGCGAGTGCTTCGGCCGTCCACGAGCCGACCCCGCCGATTCCGATCACCGCGACGTGGGCGCGGCGCAGTTTCGGCAGTGCCGCCGCGCCGTAGAGCCTCGCGAGACCGGAAAAGCGGTCGAGGTAGTCGGTGGAGAGTGTCTCGTTCAAAGGCGGAAAAGGGGGATGAAAAATCGAAGGGGTGGGCGGAAAAAGGGAACCTTGCGTTGCGGAAACGCTCGTTGCAAGTTGGGGAAATGAGAAATTTCATCCCATGAAGTGGCAGATCCTCGCGATAGGCAAACCCTCGTTGGCCTACGCCAAAGCTGGCGTGGAGGAGTATCGGAAACGCCTCGGGCGCTATGTCGGCATCGAACTCAGGACGGACTGGAAAGACGCCGGTCCCGAAAAGAACAGCGAGGCCCTTGCCGCCGCCAGCGAGGGGGCGGTGCGTCTCGTTCTCGACGAACGGGGCGAGGTGTGGACAACCGCCGATCTGGTCTCACGTGTCGAGGGCTGGCAAATGGACGGAGTCAAACGGGTCGCGATTCTCCTCGGCGGAGCCGACGGTCACACCGGGGAGCTGCGTCGCAGCGCCGATCACGTCGTCGCCCTGAGCGGGTTCACCCTTCAACACGAACTCGCCCTCGTTGTCCTGCTGGAACAGATTTACCGCGTCCACACCGTCCTGCGCGGCGAGCCCTACCACCGTTAGGAGACTTCGCCTCGATACGCAAATCCCCGCGTTATTCCCTTCCCCTGGGCGAAGAAATGGAGTAATTTTATAATTTTGATAGTTGAGATAATTAATTTCCCCTGACAATACCATGCGATTCCCACTTTTCCTTCGCGGCCTGCCGTTGGCGGTTTTTGTGTTTCTGCTTGCCCCGCGGCCTCTTCCTGCGGAAACGGATGCGGCCAAACCCGCCGAGAAAGCCGACCAGTCGGCAAAAGCCGAAACAAAAAAGGCGGATGCGGGAACCGTTTCGAAAAAAGAGCCGGAAGAAAAACCCAAAGCCCCCGCATCGAAGAAAAAAGAAAAACCGGCGGACGTGGAACGGCATGTCGTCAAGCCCGGTCCCCTCGTCCAGAAGGTCAAGGTCGGCGGCATCGTCGAGAGCACGCGTGAAACGCCCATCGAGTTGAATTTGCAACGCTGGTCCGACCTCACCGTGGTCCGGGCGGTCCCGCACGGCACGGAAGTGAAAGCGGGCGACCTCCTCATCGAGCTGGAGACCAAGGAGATCCAAAAGAAGATCGAGGAGCTGAAACTCGGGATGCCGGCGGCGGATCTGGAGCTTTCCGCCGCCGAGAGGGAGTTGGAGCGCGCCGAAAAATCGACGCCGCTATCCCTCGCGAAATCCCTCCGCGAGAAAATGCAGGCCGAGCAGGATCTCGCCTATTTCGAGGACATCAGCCGGCCCTTGCGGGAGCGGGGGGCGAAAGAGGATGTCAAAGAGGTCGCCGAAGCGCTCGCCTATGCGGAGGAGGAGCTCCATCAGTTGAAAAAGATGTATGAACAGGACGACCTCACCGAAGAGACCGAGGAGATCATCCTGCAGCGCGCCGAGAACACGGTGTTGCGCTATCGCTGGAGGCTCGAGCAGACCTAAGCCCGTACCGAACGGACGCTGCAGGTCGCGCTCCCACGGGAGCACGAGAATCTCAAGTCGAGCCTCGAGATGCAGCAGATCCACTGGCGGGCCGGGGAGAAATCCCTCCGCGAAGATCTTGAGAAAAAGCGCCTCGACACCGCGGCGAAGCGTCGCGAGAGGGAGGAACGGACGAAACATCTCGGCGAGCTGGAGGCGGACCTCGCCGCGATGCGGGTGACGGCACCCCACGACGGGATCGTCTATTACGGGATGAGCCAGCGCGGTAAATGGACCACCGCGCCGGTGGTGAGTCGCAAACTCATCCCCGGCGGAAACTTGTCCCCGCGCGAGATCGTGATGACGGTGGCGGATCCGCAGAAAGTGCGGGTGCGCCTCGCTCTCACCGAGGAACAACTCGAAAATCTCGCCGAGGGGCAAAGCGGGTCGCTCCATCTGAAGTGGCAACCGGATTTTCCCTTCGAGGTCCGCGTGCGGTCCATCCTCTACGTGCCGTATTCGGACAATACCTTTGATGCGATTCTGAGCGTGAAGATCCCGAAGGACGCTCCCGCCCTGTTTCCCGGGATGACGGCGAACGCCGAGATCGTCGTTTATGAGAAAAAAGACGCCCTCTCCGTTCCCAAAATCGCGGTGAAAAAAGAAGGCGAAAAGGAGACCGTCACCGCTGCGGACGGAAAAATCCTCCCGGTGAAAACGGGGCGCGACGATGGCAAAAACGTCGAGATCCTCGAGGGACTGGACGCCGGTGACATCATTCGCCTGCCCGCCGCCAAACCGGAGCCAACCCCGCCATCGAAATCCGCGTCGAAGCCCAAACCCAAGACAGACGAGGGAACGCCGCAATGAGAAACGCCGGACGGAGTTCTTTCGCCCCGGGCCTCCGCTGCCTGGCGGGGGCCGCCTGGCTCGCGGTCGCGGGGATCTGTCCCGCCGGGGAACCGCCGCCGCCCCGATCCCTCGACGAAGCCATCGCGGCGGGGATCGGCTTTCTCGTCGCCGACCAGAATCCCAACGGCAGTTGGGGATCGGCGCGGCAGACCAAGGGGCTCAACATCTACGCGCCGGTGCCGGGCGCCCACGACGCCTTCCGCGTCGCGGTGACCGCGATGGCAATCTCGGCGCTGTGCGATTCCGGTCTCGCGGAAGAGACGGGAGCCCCCCGCGAGGCGCTCCTGCGGGGAGAGCGTTATTTACTCGACGCCCTTCCCACGGTTCGCCGCGCCAGCGCCGATGCGATTTACAACGTCTGGACCCACGCCTACGGCATCCAGGCCCTCGCCGATCTCCACGCGCGGACCGGGGAGGAGAAAAAGCGGGCCCGTTATGTCACCTTGATCAACCAGCAGATCGATCGCCTGACACGCTACGAATCCGTGGACGGCGGCTGGGGCTACTACGATTTCCGCGTCGGCGCGGCGCGTCCCTCCTCGAGTTCGATCAGCTTCACCACGGCGACCTGTCTCGTCGCCATGTACGAAGTCAGGGAAATCGAGGGGGTCGAGCTCGCGCAGCCCGTGATCGATCGCGCCATCGCCGCGCTCAACCGCCAGCGAAAACCCGATCACAGCTACCTCTACGGCGAATATCTCAAGGCCCGTCCGCTCTACGGCATCAACCGCCCCGCCGGCAGCCTGGGGCGCTCCCAGGCCTGCAACCTCGCCCTCCGCATCTGGGGGGACGCGACCATAACCGACGACATCATGCTCGACTGGCTGCGGCGACTGGACGACCGCAACGGCTGGCTCGACATCGGACGGAAGCGCCCCGTTCCGCACGAGTCGTGGTTCGCGGTGGCAGGCTACTTTTTCTACTACGGCCACTACTACGCCGCCTGCGGCATCCATCTCCTGCCCGAGGAAGAACGGGCCGCCTCGCGCCGTCTCGTCGCCGATCTCATCCTCCCGCGGCAGGAGAAAGACGGTTCCTGGTGGGATTTTCCTTTTTACTCCTACCACCAACCCTACGGCACCGCCTTCGCCGTCATGACCCTGTCGCGCTGCCGGGAGAACACCCTTTCTTTTTGAAAAATACGGGGCATTGCTTGTGCGATGCAGACGAGTGACTTCGACTACGAGCTCCCCCCGGAGCTTATCGCCCAGCATCCTCCCGAAAAGCGGGGGGATTCCCGCATGATGGTGGTGGACCGCGCCGCCGGGACGATCACGCACCGACGGTTCCGCGATTTCCCGGAATACCTGCGGCCCGACGATCTCCTCGTGCTCAACGACACCCGCGTCGTCGCCGCCCGATTTTTCTCCAACGACGGTCGCCGGGAAATCCTCCGGGTGGAAGTTCTCGGGGAACGGCTCTGGAAATGCCTCGTCAAACCCGGGAAAAAGTTCAAGCCCGGACACACTATCGAGATCGGTGACAGCACCGGCACCGTCACCGCGATCTGCGAAGAGGGCGGCGAGCGGCTCATCGAGTTCGACACCGCTCCCGACGAAACCATCCACGGCCATCTCGCCCTGCCCCCCTACATCGAGCGACCCGACGAGATCGCGGACCGGGAGCGCTACCAGACCGTCTTCGCCCGCGAGGCCGGGGCCATCGCCGCCCCCACCGCCGGACTCCACTTTTCCGAGGAAATGCTGGCTACCCTGCCGCACGTGTTTGTCACCCTCCATGTCGGGATCGGGACCTTCCGTCCGGTCTCGAGTGAAACGCTCTCCGATCATCACATGCACCGCGAACGCTACCACCTGGAGCCCCGCGTCGCCGCCGCGATCCGTCGGAGCGGGCGTTGCCTCGCGGTCGGCACCA
>CAYLJC010000057.1:0-5248 GCA_964383345.1 uncultured Akkermansia sp.
GGTGGGGGTGGCGCAGGGCGGCACGGATCGCGGAGTCCGCCTCGTCGATCTTTCCCAATCCCTCAAGAGTCCAGAGAGCGTGGAGCCGGGCGAGCGGAGCGGTTGCTTCGAGAGCGCATTGTTGGAGGGCCGCGAGAAGGGCGGGTGTTTCCCCCCGCCAGAGCAGGATCTGCTGCGCCTTGTCGCGGACCCAACCGTTCGGGGAGTCGAAGCGGGCGACAAGTCCGGCGGTGTCGAGCGCGGACAAATCGGGGAGGGCGGAGGAGGGCGCTCCGGTGCGGCTCACCCGATAGATTCGCCCCATGTCGTCGCCGAGACGGTAGTGGGGAAGCAACTCATCCTTGCCCTCCTGGGGGAGCCAGTGGGGATGCTCTATCATGTAACGATACATGTCGGCGATCCAGAGGGCGCCGTCGGGACCGGTGCGGATCATGACGGGACGGCACCAGCGGTCTTCGCTGGCGAAAAAATCGGGCGAGGTCTCGTCGTCTGTTTTTTGTCCGACCCGTTTCGCCGCGTAGGTGACGCCGTCGGGAGAAAGGGCGAGCTGCTGCACGAGATTGTGAAAAGGCTCGGCGATGAAGGCCATCGTCTCCGGCTTTTCCCCGGTTTCGGGAAACAGATGGTTGTCTCGGTAGATCATGCCGCCGCAGGCGGAGGTGTAGCGGCCCGCCTGCTGGAAGCTGTGGTAGCGTTTCTCCGGCGGACTTGCCGGGTAGACCGGCGGATTCGATCCTCCCGGCAGTTGCACGCGGCCCTCGGGCGCGGCGAAGTGGGGATTGCGTTTCAGGTAATGATCGGGCAGGACGTAGTGCCAGAGCGGATGGGAATTCTGCGTGCCGAACCAGCGGCCCCAATCGTCCCGGTTGCGCCCGAACTGGGTCGGACCACTCTGTGCCTCGACCTCGCCGGTGTCGGGCCGGATCCGGAAATCGCGGCTTCCCACGAGAGTTTCGACACCGGTGCGGGTCGAGCGCAGCTTGGTATCGGCCCCGTGTTTGCCGTGGTGACCGCCGGCGGCGACATAGATCCAGTTGTCGAGCCCCCAGCGCAGGCCGTTGGCGCGGAGTTGTTCGTTGCCCTCGCTGAGACCGGTGTAGAGGACTTCGTTTTTGTCAGCCACTCCGTCGCCGTCGCTGTCCTCGAGATAAAGAATGTCGGGAGCGGCGGTGACGATGACGCCCTCCCGCCAGGTGATGAGTCCGTTGGGAAAATTCAGGCCGTCGGCGAAGAGGGTGCTGTGGTCGTAGTTACCGTCTCCATCGCGGTCTTCGAGCACCCGGATGCGTCCGCCGCTGGCTCCGGCGTTGTCCAGTCCGAGCGGATAATCGGCCATTTCCACGACCCAGAGTCGGCCCTTGGCATCCCAGTCAAAAGCGACCGGATCGAGCAGCAGCGGTTCCGCCGCGACGATGCGGGCCTCGAATCCCTCCGGCAGATGCAGCGCCCGGAGACTGGCCTCGGGGGAGCGGGCGGGGACATCGGGTTTCGGCTCCGCGTGCAAGACGGCGACAGAGAGCACGAGAGCGAGAAGACAAAAAAAGTAAACGGAGCGCGGGCGTGTGGTGGAAAAGATCATGGTGGATGGCGGGATCGCCGGAACCCGGAGAGCATAAGAAATGATCACGGGACGGTCACTCGCCGAGTGCCGCGCAATGACGTGTTCCTGTCGAAAAGCAGGCGGTTTCCGGGAACCGGGGAGATGTTCGGATTCGGCTCCGCCGTGATTTTTCAGGTGGCCATGTCAGAGCGGTTCAAAATCGGCCTCCTGAAACGATTCCACCTCGCTGAACCAGCGTTTTTCGAGAAAGGCGAGGTGGGCGGGATGGGCATTGTAGGCTTCGTAGTCGGCGCGGGTGGCGAACCACATCGAGATGCCGAAGGTATGATCGAGCTTCGGACTGGTCTGGCGCCGGATCAAAAAGTCCACAACCCCGGGAATCGCGGCGAGTTCGGCGGCTTCGCCGAGAAAGGCCGCTTCCCCGGGCGAGCCGGGCTGGTGCTTGAGTCGGAAGGTGACGGTGTGTTCTGTCATGGTGCTGCTATTTCGTGCTTTATTTTTCCCGGAGTTTTCCCCGACGGCAACGGTTTCTTTGACGAGAACCCGGTCGCCCTCGGGAGCGATCCGGGAATGCCGGATAACCGCGCTGTAACCTCCATGACCGGCGCGTGTCGCCCCGCCTTTCCCAAACAACACACCCCGCACAGGAAATCGAAATCGAAATCGGAAAATGCCCGCGTCCGCGTCCTGCCCTCACATTCGTCTTGTCGTGGAGAGAGCCGCCTGATAGACTCGAATCATGTCAAAAGCGATAGTGGACCCCAACGAATTGAGGCGGTTTGCCGAGGAGTTGAAGCGTTTTAACGGCGATCTCCGGAATTCGCTCTCCTCCCTGCAGGCGCGCTTCGCGGCGCTGAGCGACACCTGGCAGGATGCCGAGCATGCGAAGTTCGCCCAGGACTTCCAGGAAACGATGAAAGTGCTGCGGCGTTTTATGGAGAGTTCGGATCAGCAGGTGCCGTTTCTTCTGCGTAAAGTCCGGCGCATCGAAGACTATTTGAACCAGCGCTGAACCCTCCCGTGTCCCAGGCGAATGTCACCGATATCGATGCGCTGGAGCGTTTTCGATCCAGCCTCATCCTCTTTCTCGAACGAGCCGGGCTCGCGCTCGACGAGGTCGGGGAGGAGGTCAAACGCACCCGCATCTGGCTGCAAACGGAACAGTCCCTGAAACTCGCGCACGAACGGAAACGCCGTCAGCGCGAACTGGAACAACTCGAGCAGGAGATGTTCACCGCCCGGCTCTCCGATCTCGCTCAGAAGAAGACCGGAATGCAGATGCAGATCAACAAAAAGCGCCGCGAGATCGGTGAACTGGAGGGAAAAATCCGCGCTGTGAAAGGGTGGTTGCGCAACTTTGACTCCGTCGTCGAGACCGAGGCGCGCCAGGCGGAAAAGCTGCGGCAGCATCTCGACATTGAAATGGCCCGGGCGGTGATCTCCCTGACCGAATCGTTGCGCCAACTCAGGGGCTACTCGGAGGGGCCTGAACCTGTCTCGGAATGAGCCTGAACCACAGCAAAGGCCGTCTCATGGGTCTCTCCCGGGATCTCCTGCGGATCTGGCGGGAGACGCGTGAGTCGTGGCGAGATGAAAAGGGAAGGGAATTTGACACTCTTTATATGCAGCCCATGTTCGATGCGGTGGATCACGCCGCGAAAGCGATCGACGATCTCGACAAGGTCTTGAAAAAACTGAAAGACGACTGTGAAATCTGAACCTTCCTCCGCGCCGGAAACGCTGGACCTGCTCGGGCGATTTTCGAGCGGACTGCGCTCTTTTGCGGAGCGGGAAAAGGGCCTCGAACGCGCCCGCCAGTTGCGGGCCTCGAGCCTGCGGCAGACGATGGCGGAACGGCGCGCCGGGATCGAGCGCGAGCACGCCGCCGTGGTGGAGCGTCTCCGTGAGGAAGCCGAACAATCCGGCGAAGCTCTCGCGATGACCGCCCGAGCCCGCCGCGAGCGTATCGACCGGGCGCGGATCCGGGTGCGGCAGGCGGTCATCGCGGAGATTCAGGCGAGGGAGGGCCACTACCGCGCCGCCCTGCAGCGGGATTTCATGAACGCGGGACGCGAGCGGGAGCGGCGTCTTGCGGAAGCGGCGACGACCTATGCGGAGCACGAGTCGGTTTCGCAAGAAATCCAAGGCCGTTACGGGAAGCTGGAAAAAGCGGTCGCCGCACGGTTGCGCGGGTTTGCGAGGCTCCAGCGGCGTTTCCTCGTCGAACTGAAGGAGGTGGAAGCCCCGGTCCGCGCGGAGGTGGCGGAGTCGGATCTCGAGGCCCGTTACGAACTTCTTTTGCGGGCGACTCGCAGGCTGGGGCGGTCGCCGCTGGTGATCTGGTTCAGCGGCTTTCCCCTCATCCTGCAACTTTTCCTCCTCCTCGGTGCTGCCGCTGCGGCTCCGCTGGTCCTGCCATCGTTCGGGCTGCAGGTGTCGTGGGCGGTGAGCCTGGCCACGGGGGTGGCATTGGCGGTGGGGGTGGTGATGCTCTGGGTGGTGGCGAGGAAGACGGCGCGGCGTTTTCTCGAAAATCATCTCGCCACCCTGGTCGAGGCGAAGGAGATGCGGCTGCGCCATCGCGAGGAAGGCGAAATTCGCTACCGGGTGGCGCTCGATGAGATCGAACTCGACTACGCCCGCAGCAAAAACGAGTTTGAAAAGGGGCTCAAGCAGGGGCCGGGCGGAACCGACGAATCTTCCCGCTACGCCGCCCCCGAAGAGGTCGAGGAGCGCGCCGAACGTTTGAAGAAAATCCTCGCGGACCGGAAAGCGGCCCGCGTCGGGCGGTTGCGGGAGCGGTTGGCGGAGCGGATCGCGGCGCTGGAGAAAGCGCGCGAGAAAACGTTCGCGGCGGTGGAGGGCGAAAAGGGAACGGGACAGAGCGATCTCGGAGCACAGTTCGAGTCGCTCGTGCGGCAGTGGGAGGAGGAAATGATCCCCGCTGCGGAGCGGCTTCAGGCGGAGTCGGTGGAGTCGGTGAGCGAGACTGTCCGCATCGTTTTGTCCGACACCTTGCCCGGGCAGTGGAGCCCGCCCGACTCGATGGCGTCGGCGCGTCGATTCGGGTCACTCTCCTGGAAAGGCGGCGAGGCGGCGGCGGAGTCTCCCCGCTCGGAGCGGTTCGCCCTGCCGGGAGAGCCGGATTTCCTTTTGCCGCTGCGGCTCCGGATCCCCGACGCGGCTTCGCTCCTTATCGAAACGAGGCGGCGGGGACGCGAGGAGGCCATCGCCCATCTCAATGCCCTGGTTCTCGCCTGGCTGGCGGGTTCGCCGCCCGGGCGGCTTTCCTTCTCCCTCGTCGATCCGGTCGGTCTGGGGGAAAGTTTCGCCGGGCTCATGCATCTGGGGGACTACGAGGAGATCCTGATCAGTTCCCGCATCCGCACGCAGCCCGAGCAGATCGAGCGTCGGCTCGGGGAACTTTGTGAGGAGATGGAAAAACGGATCCAGATGTACCTGCGCAACGACTATGAGACGATCACCCGGTACAACGAGGCGGCGGGAGTGATCGCGGAGCGCTACCATTTCCTCGTGGTGGCGGATTTCCCGAAGGGTTTCACCGAACTGGCGGCGCGTCGCCTCCTCAGCATCGCGACTTCGGGAGCGCGGTGCGGGGTTTTTCTCCTGATCCACTGCGACGAACGCACCGTGGTCCCGTCCGGCTTTGCGATGGAGGATTTGCGC
>CAYLJC010000057.1:5258-10482 GCA_964383345.1 uncultured Akkermansia sp.
CGCCGGGCCTGCTTTTGCCTGCGGGAGGGGGAGGAGGGGTTTGTCATCCGGGAGAATCCGGTTGCAGACACTGAACTGTCCCTCCTCGCGCCGCCGCCGCCGGAACTGTTCGGGCGCTGGGTCCACCGCCTCGGTGAGGTCAACCGCGATTCCAACCACATCGAAGTGCCCTTCACCCACATCGCGCCCAAGGAAAACGAATGGTGGAGCGTCGCGACCACCGACGAACTTCGCGTCCCCATCGGTCGCAGTGGCGCGAGGAAGCTGCAATATCTAACGCTGGGAAAAGGAACCTGCCAGCACGCCCTCATCGCCGGAAAAACCGGTTCGGGGAAATCCACGCTTTTCCACGTTATCGTCACGAATCTCGCGCTCTGGTGTCATCCCGATGAGGTGGAGTTTTACCTGATCGATTTTAAAAAAGGCGTTGAATTCAAATGTTATGCGGAGCACCGCCTCCCCCACGCCCGCGTCGTCGCGATCGAGAGCGACCGCGAGTTTGGCCTCAGTGTCCTGCAGCGGCTCGACGAAGAACTGCAACAGCGCGGGGCCCTCTTTCGCTCGGTCGGAGTCCAGGATGTCGCGGGTTATCGCTCCCGGCCCGACGCCGTGGCGCTGCCGCGCACCTTGCTGCTGATCGACGAATTTCAGGAATTTTTCACCGAGGACGATCCGATCGCCCAACAGGCCGCGGTGCTGCTGGATCGCATCGTGCGGCAGGGGCGGGCCTTCGGGGTGCATGTGGTTCTGGGCTCCCAGACCCTCGGCGGAGCTTTCACCCTGGCACGGGCGACGCTGGGCCAGATGACGGTGCGAATCGCGCTGGCCTGCAACGAAGCGGATGCCTATCTGATCATGGATGACACCAATCCGGCTCCCCGGCTCCTGACCCGTCCGGGCGAGGGAATCTACAACGACCGCGCCGGAGCGTCCGAGGCGAATTCGCCGTTCCAGGTGGTCTGGATGGGTGAGAAGGAACGCGACGAGTGGCTTGCCAGGGTAGCCGCGCGGGCGCGGAGCATGCCCCTGACCGACCGCGAACGGGTCGTCTTCGAAGGCAACGCCCCGGCGCATGTGGAGGACGACACCGTGGTCGTCCGGCAACTCGCGGAGGGACCGCAGGCCGCTCTCGGTGAAGCTCCGCGATTTTTTCTCGGTGCTCCCAATGCGATCAAAGGACCGACGGAAGTGGTCTTTCCCCGTCAGAGCGGGAGCAATCTTCTCCTCGTGGGACAGCGCGAGGATGTCGTCGATTCCCTCGTCGCGATCGGCCTGCGCCTGCTCCGGGCGCGGTTCGGGGACGCGGTTCGCCTCGTTCTGCTCGACGGTCGTTGCTCCGACGACGAGACCGGGTCGTCCTACTGCCGTGCCATTGCCGCGATCGGCGGGGTGATCTGTCCCGCGGTCCATGAGATGGGGACGGTTCTCAACGAACTTGCGTCGGAGAGAAAAGCGCTCGCCGAGGATGCGTCTCTCGATCCGGGGTATCGGACACTCCTTTTCATTCCCCATCTGCATCGCTACAAAAAGCTCCGCTACGAAGACGACTATCGCTTTTCCCTGGACGAGCCCGAGGAAATGACGCCTGCGGCGTCCCTCCACGAACTGATCTGCGAAGGCCCGGGCTGGGGCTATCATGTGATCGCATCGCTCGATTCCTACAACAACGTCACGCGGAACCTCGGTCGGAAAGCGCTCGGGGAGTTTGAGAAAAAAATCCTCTTCCAAATGAGCGCGGCCGACTCGGCCGGGCTCATCGACACCGGCAAAGCCGCCGATCTCGGGCTGAACCGGGCGCTCTATCACGAGGAGTCGAGCGGCACGGTGGAACTCTTCCGCCCCTACGCCTGGCCCGCTGCGGAGTGGTTTGGGGGAGTGGGTTCTTCAACAGGCGGTTAGCCCATATGCGGGCCTGCTCCCTCTCACGCCGGAAGGCGTTCGATTTTGGCTCCGAGATCGATGAGTTTGTCGTCGATGTGTTCGTACCCGCGGTCAATGTGGTAGACGCGTGAGATCTCGGTAGGACCTTTGGCGGTGAGGGCGGAGAGGACGAGGGCGGCCGAGGCGCGCAGGTCGCTGGCCATGACGGGGGCGGCACTGAGTTGTTCGACCCCGTGAATGATCGCGGTGCCATCCTCGACGGTGATGTTGGCTCCCATTCGTTTCATTTCGGAGGCATGCATGAAGCGCTGCGGGAAAATAGTGTCGCGGACGACGCTGGTTCCGGGAGTGACGGCGAAGAGCGAACACATCTGGGCCTGCATGTCGGTGGGGAAGCCGGGATAGGGTTCGGTGGTGATGTTGGCTCCGACGGGGTTCTCGGCGCGGGTGATCGTCAGGGTGGTCTTGGAGGTCTCGATGTCGCAGCCGCAACGGCGCAGCACGTCGGTGATGCTGGTAAGATGCTCGGGATTGACCCGTCTCAGGGTGATACTGTCTTTGGCGGCCATGGCACCGGCGACCATGAAGGTGCCCGCTTCGATGCGGTCGGGAATGACGGTGTGTTCGACTCCACCGAGTTCGGCGACTCCTTCGATTTCGATGCGAGGGGTGCCGGCACCGGAGATTTTGGCTCCCATGGCGATGAGGAAATCGGCCAGATCGACCACCTCGGGTTCGCAGGCGGCACCGGTGATGACGGTGGTACCCTTGGCGAGAACGGCGGCCATCATGACGTTGTCGGTGCCGAGCACGGTGGCACCGTGTTTGCCGCTCATGTCGATGGTTTTTCCGGTGAGTCCGTAGCGGGCCTCGAGATGGACGTTGCCTCCGTCGACTGCGGCGTCGGCGCCGAGGGCCGCGAGTCCGCGCAGGTGCAGGTCGATGGGGCGGTCGCCGATGACACAACCGCCCGGCAGGGAGACGCTGGCGCGGTTGTGACGGGCGAGGAGCGGTCCCATGACACAGACGGAGGCCCGCATTTTGCGCACGAGATCGTAGGGGGCCTCGTGGCTGCGGAGCTTCTCGCAGCGGATCACCACGGTGCCGCTGGCGCGCTCGACCTCGGCCCCGAGGTTTTGCAGGATCTGCAGCATGTAGTTGGTGTCCGAGACGTCAGGGACCCGGCGGATGACGCATTGTTCGCGGGTGAGCAGGGTGGCCGCGAGAATGGGGAGCGCGGCGTTCTTCGAACCGCTGATGTTGACGCTTCCTGCGAGCGGACTGCCTCCGTGGACGATGAATTTTTCCATTTCGCTATCTTGAAAATACGGTTTACCTGATAAAAAGAATCCGCTGGGGGGATTTTACGCGCATCAGGCGGATTTGGTAGCAAAAAGAAAGCGTTCGATGCCGCCGAGGTCGGAGTGGATTTCGATCTGGTCGTAGCCGAGGTCTTCGGCGAGGAGGCGGAGGGCCGCGGCCTGGCCGATGCCGAATTCCATCGCGAGGTGTCCGCCGGAGGTGAGATGGGCGGGGGCTTCGCGGAGAAATCGCTCCATGATCTCGGTGCCGACGGGACCGCCGTAGAGCGCGAGGGCGGGGTCGCGGCGGACTTCGCGGCTGAGTTCGGTTTCGTCTCCGGCGGGGATGTAAGGGAGATTGGCGACGATGAGGTCGTAGCGGTCGTCGATCTCGGAAAAGAGGTCGCTCTCGACGAAGCGGACTCCGTCGCCGCCGTCGGGCAGGACGGCGAGGTTTTCCCGTGCGAGGGAGAGGGCTTCGGGGGAAATGTCGGCGAGGGTGACGCGGGCGTTTTGGTGCCTGAGACCGTGGGCGAGGGAGAGTCCGATGACCCCGGAGCCGCAGCCGAGGTCCAGAATGGCGATGCCGCGGGGCCACTCGCGGGCGAGGAGCCGACGGGTGAGGTCCTCGGTTTCGGGGCGGGGGATGAGGGCGCGTCCGTCGGTTGTGAATTCGAGGTCGCAGAACTCGACCGTGCCGAGGAGATGCTGGAGCGGTTCGCCGCGCCCGCGTCGTTTTGTGAGGTCGCGCAGGGTGTCGAGCCGGTTCTCGGGGATGTCCCGGTCGAAGTCGATGTAGAGCTGCATGCGGTCCACCTTGAGGACGTGGGCGATGAGCCACTCCATGTTGAGACGGCCTTCTTCGACTCCGTGTTTTTGCAGATACTCCGTCCCTTTTTTCAGGGTGTCGAGAATGGTCGCCATGGCACGATCAATGGAACCCTCAGAAACCGAAGCGGCTGGCGGGAAGCGGACGCGTTTTGAAAATGGAAAAGGGCGGGGTGGTCACGTCTTTGCCGCTGTTGAAGAAGGGGGTGCGATGGAGCTGGCTGCTGAAAAAATGGAGGAGTCCGTCGGAGCCGATGGTGAGTCCGCCCGGCCACATGATGCGCGGGTCCTCGACGAGGAGGCGGAGGTTGAGGAAATTCTCCTCGGGAGCGACGTAATCGATGGAACCCCGCGAGATGTCACCGAAGTAGATGCGTCCCTTCGAATCTATCGTCATGCTGTCACAGATGGGCTTGGGGGAGACGCCGGTGACCTGGCTGGTGAGAACGTTGGGCAGGATCGCGGGATCGGTGAGCAACTGGGTTTTGATCTTGTACAGCGAAGCGCCGTTGCGGGGACCGTAGTAGAGCCATTCGCCCTTGCGATCCACCGCGATGGGGTTGACCCCGGTGAGAGGGGAGGCGATGACGCCATCGGGGCGGCGCACTTCGATGGGTTGGCCGTTGATTTTCAGTTCCAGGGCCGGGTCCATCTGGACGGAGCGATCCCGTTCGAGGACGCGGCGGGTCAGGCCGGTCTGGGTGTCCACGACGATGATCGCCGAACTGATCCCGTCGGCGGGATCGGCGATGTAGATGTAGGGACCGACGGGGTCGAGGGCGATGTTCGTCAGGTAGGAGTTCGGCGTGAGGACGAGGGCGTCGAGGACGATGCTCTTGAAATGTTCGTCCCGTTTGGTGTCCCAGGCGACCAGTTTGGCGGCGGTGCCGGAACGGCGTCCGTTGTCCAGCATCCAGACGATGCCGCGGGAGTCGCAGGCGATCCCGAGGACGGAGTCGAGAAGGATGGGGGCGCCCGATCCGGGAGTGTTCATCGCCTCGTTGGGAAAGGGGACCCAGTTCCCCTCGCGATTGAATTTCATGACGCGGAACTGGGGCTGGAAAAACGGATGGGCGGAGAGGATGTATTCGCCCGACGGCAGCATGCACATCCCGGCGGGACCGGCGGGCGCCTGGGCGGTCTCCTGCAGCTCGTCGTTGTCTTTTTTGAAAATCCCCTTCGGGAGGGTGGGCAGCTTGAGGTTCTGCGCGGGG
>CAYLJC010000058.1:0-10470 GCA_964383345.1 uncultured Akkermansia sp.
GATGGAGTTCGGAGGCGGAGAGGACGGCGTCGTTCTGATTCGAGGGATGGGCCATGGAAGGGGAAAAGACGCCGAATGTAGGCGCTGGCCGCCACAACTCAACTTTGTTCGGGATTTCAGGGATTGACCGCATTTTTCATTCCCTTCCTGCTGCGACTGGCTGCGGCCTGTTCCGACGGCGTCCTGTTTTTGGCGCGAAAGGTTTGCATTTTCAGCGCCAGTCTTCACAATTCCGTCACGGTTCGAAAACTTTCGTTCCCACGCATGTCCATGAATTTCCCCGTCCTTCTCTTATCCGCTCTTGCCCTTCTTCTCGCGTTTCCGCTTTCGGGCCGCGCGGAGGAATCCTCTCCCGCCGCGGTCGAAATGGGTGTGCGCGGCGTCTCGAATTTCGTCGCGAAACTGGAAAACGGGCAAAAGGCGCACGTCGCGTTTCTCGGCGGTTCCATTACCGAGAACAAAAACGGGCACACCAGGATGCTGTCGGAGTGGCTCCGCGCGCGATGGCCGGAAGTGGAGTACATCTTCACCAGCGCCGGCCTGGCCTCGACCTGCTCGACGACGGGCGCTTTCCGGGTGGAGCGGGATGTTTTTTCGCAGGGGCCGGTCGATTTACTTGTCGTGGAGTTTGCGGTCAACGACGATCAGGACGCCAAACACGACCGCCGCACCGCGATTCGGGGACTCGAGGGAATCATCCGTCAGTATTTCGAGGCCAATCCGACGGGCGATGTCATCTCCGTGCAGTTCGTCAATCCGGAGATTCTTGTCAAAGCGCAGGCAGGGGAGGAGGCGGTCAGCGTGGCCGCACACAAGGCGGTGGCGCGTCACTACCATGTCCCCGTCGTGGATGTCGGTCTCGCCCTCGCCCGCGAGATCGCGGCGGGGAGGATGACCTGGGAAAAAGACTATCAGGACACCCATCCGAACGCCGCGGGATACCGCTTCGCCACCGATCTCATCACGAAGGTGATCGCCGAAACGATCTCGGGCGGGACTCCGCAAAAGGTCGCCCTGCCCGCGCCGCTTGATCCCTTGTCCTACTTCGGGGCCAGGAGGGTCGATCCGCAGGTCTTCAGTTGGCTGGGCGGTTGGCAATATGAGACAGTCTCCCCGCAACTTCTCACGAGAGGAAACATCCGAAAGGCTTTCCTGGAGGAGAAGGCCCTGCGTTCCGACGGGGCGGGGGACTACCTCTACCACACCTTCGCGGGAACGATGCTCGGGGCTTTTGTTTTAGCGGGACCCGACGCCGGTATGCTTGAAGTGAGCATCGACGGGGGAGAATGGAAAAAAGTGGACCTCTATCATGAGCACAGCAAGGGCCTCAACTACCCGCGCAGTGTCATCCTCGCCGACGATCTGACAAAGTCCTATCACAACGCCGCGATCCGGGTCGCGGAAGAGAAAAATCCCGCCAGCGAAGGCCACGCGGCGACGATTTTGTACTTCGAAGTGAACGAGTGAAGTGTTTTCCTTTCAAAGAAACTTCGCACAGGCGGGAGGGAATCAGGCCAGAAAAGTCGCCCGTCGTTGGCGGACCGCACCGGCGAGTTCTTTGACCATCGCGACGGTGGTTTCCCACCCAACACAGGCGTCGGTCACGCTGATGCCGTAGACGAGTTGGTCGCGTTCGGGGACGAGTTTCTGGGCACCTTCCTTGAGGTGACTTTCGATCATGACCGCGCGGATCGAGCTGTCCCCTCCGGCGATCTGGCTGGCGAGAGCAGCACTGACGCGGGGTTGTTTGTGAAAGTCTTTTTCGCTGTTGGCGTGGCTGCAATCAACCATGATGGCGGGTTCGAGTCCTTTGTCCTCAAGCGCCCGCCGCACTTCGCGGATGCTTGCGGCGTCGTAGTTGGTTCCGGTGGTGGCGCCGCCGCGGAGGATGACGTGACAGGTGTCGTTGCCGTGCGTGGAAATGATCGCGCTGGCACCCGACTTGGTCACCGAGAGGAAACGGTGGGGTTGCGCGGCGGCCTGGATCGCGTCGATCGCGATCTGGAAATTTCCGCTGGTGCCGTTTTTGAAGCCGACCGGCATGCTGAGGCCCGAGGCGAGTTCGCGGTGGAGCTGGCACTCGGTGGTGCGGGCACCGATGGCCCCCCAACTGATGAGGTCGGCGTAAAACTGCGGACTGATCGTGTCGAGGAACTCGGTTCCGGCGGCCATGCCTTTTTCCGCGATCCGGAGGAGGAGACCGCGGGCGATGTTGAGGCCTTCGTTGATGTCGTAGGAGCCGTCGAGCCGCGGGTCGTTGATGAGTCCCTTCCAGCCGACGGTGGTGCGGGGTTTTTCAAAATAGACCCGCATGATGACGAGGATGTCGTCGGCCACTTCGGCGGCCAGTTCGACGAGGTGGTCGGCGTATTCGAGGGCGGCTGCGGGATCGTGGATGGAGCAGGGGCCGACGACGGCGAGGAGGCGGTTGTCGCGTCCGGCGAGGATGTCGGCGATCTCCCGGCGGGCTTTGGCCACGGTGTGTTCCGCCTCCGGCGACACCGGAAGTTCCTCCATCAGGATGATGGGGGCGATGAGCTGGCGGGTGCTGGCAATACGGACGTCGTCGAGTGAAGGGGACATGGAGCGGGGAATAAGCATCGGAAAGCGGCCGGGTGAAAGGGAAAATTCTCCTATTTCGACCCTGTCGGGTGGCGGATGAAAGAGGGTTGTTCGTTTCCGGGTGTTTCCGGGTTTGAGGAAGGGGACATTTTGTCTTAGCCTCCCGCGATATGAAAAAACGCGCCCATCTCCGCAAGGACCCCCGTGATTTCACCGGCGGGGCCATCATGGGATTGCCCGGTATCCCCGGAACGACCGGGGACAAGCACCTCGACGAACAGGTCAAAGATCTCGTGGAGGGCTGTTGCAGTGCTTCCCTTTCTCCGCTGGTGCGGGAGATGATCGTGACGGCCCTGAAGATGGGACGTGGCGGGATCGGCCAGGGTGACATGAAACTCTACAGCCGCGCTCTCAAGGAAATGCGCCGCGCCAGTCTCGTCTTCAGGCCCTACGAGGACGAGCGCAAACTCTCCATCTTCGGCAGCGCGCGGACCCAACCGGACGAGCCGGAATTCCGCGCGGCGGTGGCCTTTGCGCGGAAGATGCGCGCGGCGGGGTTCATGTCCATCACCGGTGCCGGGCCGGGGATCATGGAGGCCGCCCAGGAGGGCTCGGGGCGCGACGGGAGTTTCGGGCTGAACATCAAGCTGCCCTTCGAGCAGGGTGCCAATCCGACCATTCTCGGCGATGAAAAACTGATCCATTTCAATTATTTCTTCACCCGCAAGCTCGCCTTCGTGAAGGAAAGCGACGCCATCGCCGCGTTTCCCGGCGGGTTCGGGACGATGGACGAACTCTTCGAGGTAATGACCCTGATCCAGACGGGCAAGGCCCAGGTCGTGCCCATCGTCCTGATCGACGCGAAGGGCGGTACCTACTGGAAAACGTGGTTCCGTTTTGTTCAGGATCACCTTCTCCGGCTCGGCCTGATCTCGGAGGAGGATTTTCATCTTTTCAAAGTGACCGACAATCTCGACGAGGCGGTCGAGGAGATCGCGGGGTTTTACCGCAATTTCCACAGCTATCGCTATGTCGGGAAACGGCTCGTGATGCGGCTGCAGCGGCCGGTCACGCCGGAGTTGCTCGGAATGCTGAACGAGGACTTCATTGATCTCATCGAAGAGGGAGCCTACCACACCTGCGAAGCGCTCCCGGAAGAGGCCGACGAGCCGCACTTGAAGGATCTCCCGAGACTGATTTGCACCAAAAAACGCGGCATGGCAGGTCGGTTTCGACAGTTGATCGATTGTGTGAACACGCTGTGATCGTACACATCTCCACCTTCCTGTTTCCCCGCGCCATGCCCGATCTGTTTCACGAAAGCCAGCTTCGCCGCGAGGGGTTTTTCCTCGTCGCGGGCATCGACGAGGCGGGACGGGGTCCGCTGGCCGGTCCGGTCACGGCCGGGGCGGTGGTGCTCCCCGAGGATTACCGCCACGATGTCCTCAACGACTCCAAAAAACTCACCGAAAAGCAGCGCGAGATCCTCTATGCCGAACTTACCAGCGACGAGAGGGTGCGGTGGGCCGCCGCCTGCGTCGAACCGGCGGAGATCGATCGCATCAATATCCTGCGGGCGACCTGGCAGGCGATGGGAAAAGCCTTTCTGGGACTCGCTGGTGCGGCCGATGTCGCCCTCATCGACGGGCGTCCGGTGGGCGATTTCCCCGGCGAACACCGCGCCCTCGTCAAGGGCGACGCGCTCAGCCTTTCCATCGCCGCCGCCAGCGTCATCGCCAAGGTCCATCGCGACCGCCTCATGGTGGAGTACGCAAACCGATACCCGGAGTATGGGTTCGACCAGCACAAGGGCTATGGCACCGCCCGGCATCTCGCCGCCCTGCGCCGACACGGACCCTGTCCGATCCACCGGCGCAGTTTCGCCCCGGTTTCCCGGTTGGAACCCGATATCACGTGAGCCTTTTCCACCAGACCTGGTTTCGCTACATCGACCGGGAACTGGATCGCGTTCCGGTTCTCCCGGATCGCGACGGGATGACGTCGGGGGAATGGAACGCCTTCATCGGCAGCACCGGAGAGCGGCTCGCCGGGAAGGAGATCTGGCGCGGCGGGAAAAAGGTGCTCTACCGCAATTTCAAACCCAAGGGCGGCGGGGAAGTCGATATCGTCTACCGGGACGGGGAGATCCTCGTTTTCGGGGAAGTGAAAACGAGGAGCCGGGGGGAGTTCGGCGAACCGGCCCGAGCGGTCGATCACGCCAAGCGCAGGCTCATCCTACGCGGGGCGAACGCGTGGCTCCGGGCTCTCAACCATCCCGAAGTGCTCTTTCGCTTTGATGTCATCGAGGTGCTGCTCCACCCGGGGACGCGACCGCAGATCCGCATCAGCGAAGGGGCTTTCAACTCGCCGCAGATCGGGCTGGGGATGTGACGGAAATGGAAAACAATCAGGGCGCGGGGGCGAACCAATGCCGGACCGAGGAGATCGGCACGCCGGATTTGATGATCATTTGCACGTGCCCGGGGGATTCTTCTCCGGTCCCGGAGTAAATCGAATGGGTCGTGGTGGCGAGTCCGACGAGTTCCCCGGCGGCGTTGAAAATTCCGGATCCGCTGGAACCTTTCGCAAAATCCGCGGTGATCTGGAGGCGGGGAACCCTTGTCTCGGGGGTGAGGTATTTCCGCGAGAGATACCCCTTGGTGAGGGTGTGGAAAAACCCGTCGGGATGGGAAATGACAAACAGCTCAGCGCCGATGGTTACGGTATTTTGCAGGGAAGCGAAGGGCAGGTTCACCGCGTCGCCCAGACGGATCAGGGCGATGTCGTCTTTTTCGGAAGCCGCGACGATTTCCCCGATGGCGTGGACCGTCCCATCGTCGGTCATCGCGCCGAAGACGATGCCCTGGCGGTTGTCGAGGACGTGGTAATTGGTCAGGGCGAGCCCGTCGGGATGAATGACGACCCCGCCGGAGAGGGAGGCGTGGTAGGCGTCGCAGGTTCCGCACAGAAAAAGATGTCCGAGCAGGAGGGTGGCGCGGCGGGCGCTTTCGTAAATCGCGGAAGGGGGGCGGTCGGTCGGTGCGGGACCTACGGACGCCATGGGGGGGAGCGGGACGAGGGGCGCGGCTGCATTCCGCGCCGCTTCCCGGAGCTGTCGCTGCGTTTCCGCACCGCTCGGGATACCGCCTTTTTCAAACAACGCGGTGAGGCGGGTTTCGAAGTCGGCCTTGAGGCGGGCGTCGTCGAGGAAGTCATCCGTCGCGGATCCGGTGCGTGGAGAGCTGAGACCGATGGCAATCGCGAGGGCGAGGGCGAAGAGAACGGGCCTGTTTGCTGTGGATGCGGGCATGGGGGAGATGAAGAAATTGGGCCAATTCATCGGGGCGGTTTCGCGTTTTCGCTGTGGACTCATTGGCCTGTTCGCTCTTCTGCTGATTCGGGTTCCAGGGCGGCGAAGGCCTCGCGCAGGCGCGGCAACAAGGGGGCTTCGGGCAGGGGTCTCCCGTCGATGGCGGAGATCGTCTGGATTTCCCGCAGGCTGGAGGTGAGAAAGGCCGCCTCTGCGTTGGGCAGATCGGCCAGGGGAATCGTCGTTTCGTGCATCGTGAGACCAAGAGAGCGGCCCAACTCGAGCACGAGGGCGCGGGTGACGCCGGGGAGACAACCCGAGGAGAGCGGCGGAGTCAGGAAAGTGCCGTCCCGGTAGAGAAAAATATTCGACCAGGTCCCTTCGCAGAGTTCGTCGCGGGTGTTGCCGAAGAGAGCTTCGTCCGCCCCGGCTTCGCGGGCGAGCCGCATCGCGACGACGTTTTCCCCGTAGTTGATGGTTTTCAAGCCCGCGAGAGCACCCCGTTCGTTGCGGACGAAAGGAATCGTGACGACGCGGACGTGTTCCCGCCGCAGGGGGACCGCGCCCGCCTCGACGAACCACGACGGGCCGCCCGCCGCCGGGGAAGTCAGGGTGAGACGGATGCGCGACCGGGCCACCTCGTTCAGTTGGTTGGCGGCGAGGAGACGCTCCGTCGCCGCGACGATCTCGTCGTCGGAGGGACAGGTGAGTTCGAGGATCGCGGCGGTGCGGCGCAATCTCACGAAATGAGGGCGTGCGCGAAAGGGTTGTCCGTGGCGGGCGGCGAAGGTGTCGAAAGCTCCCTGGCCCCGCGCAGGGGCGTTGTCGGTCAGGGAGAGGACCTCGTCCGTGACCGCGCGGAGGACGCCGTTGTGGATCAGGAAAGGGGGGGGGACGGCGGAAACACTGTGCATGGCAGGGCTTTACAAACCTGTCCGGATGCGGTTGTTTTTGCAACTTCTGAATGAGCGGTCGCCCGGCCCGCATTTTTCATGCTCGCAGCGATCTGCACCACTCTCTTTTTTGCTTGCTCCGCTGTCACGGGACAGCGTGTCGCGATGCGCCTGGGAGGTGCCTGGGGGAATCTGATACGATTGTGGATCGCGGCGATTCTGTTGGGAGGACTGGTTTTCGTGCTGACGCCCGATGCGCTCCGCTGGCCTTCTTTCCAGTGGTTTTTCCTCAGCGGAGTGATCGGTTTCGGGGTGGGGGATGTGGCCCTCTTCACGGCGTATGAACGCATCGGCTCACGGCTCACGATTCTGCTGAATCTCTGTTTCGCTCCGCTTTTTGCGATGGCCACGGAATGGCTCTGGCTCGGAAACGGACTCGGAGCTCCGGTGATTCTCTGCGCGGTACTCATTCTCACGGGGGTGGCGATGGCGATTCGTCCGGGAGCGCGGTCGAAGCAGAAAGCGCCCTTGCGGGGACGCTACAGTGTCGGCATTGTCGCCGCCGTCATCGCTGGATTCGGACAGGGCGCCGGAGCGGTCATCAGCCGCAAGGCCGAGGCGGTGGCCCTCGAACTCGGTGCAGCGGGATCGGGGATCACTGCCGCTTTCCAACGGGTGCTCGCGGGGCTGCTTTTTTCCGCCCTGGCGGTGTTGTTGATTCGTGTGTTCGGAGCCAAAAAAGATTGGGAAAGCTGGCGGTCTCCGCTGGATCGGGAAATTGCTCCGTGGTTGTTCGGGGCGGCGCTCTTCGGTCCGGTCATCGGGGTCAGCTTTTTCCAGCTCGCCCTCCAGAGTCTCGAAAGCGGGATTGTCCTCGCCGTCGTGGCCCTGACGCCCATTGTCATGATGCCCTTGGCGATGATCACCGAGGGCGATCATCCCAGCCGCCTCTCCATCGTTGGAGCGGTCCTCGCGGTCAGCGGCGTTGTGTTGCTCAATTTGTGGGCGAGATAGGGGGGCGTCGGCCGGGGTGTCGGGAGCGGATTCTCCCCCCAATGGCGTCCCTCAAGCGGTTCTTGATCTCCCCCTGAAGCGGTTATACGATGGCTTTGAAGGATTTCCGAGATCTTCCGAAGGATCGCGACCGATTCCGTTGGATAAAAACCCCGTGTGTTTCATTGATTACCAAGCATCAGAGAAGTCTCCCTTCGCCGGGTGCATCGCTCTTTCAGAGAAGGAGGATCACTCTGTTCGCCGCGCTTTCGGGGGTGCTGGGACTGGCGGGGACACCGGGAGCGGGGGAAGACGGAGAATCGTCGGCGGGAGAGAGTGCGCCGTCCGAGCCACCCCCCGCCGCGGAAGCCGGGATGGAAGCGATTGATTATGGGTTCACTCCGATGAGCACCGTGCCGGATGGAATCGTCAAAACCTTCCGGATCCCGGCCCCGCGCAGCCGCATCGTTTCGGCCGATGGAGTCACTCTCGCGCGGAACCGAGTGGGAAAACGACTGGTTCTTTCCCTGGCGAAAGCCGTTTCTTCCGCCGATGCGGCCGTCGCCCGCGTTGCGGAATTGCGATCCGGATTCGACGAGAACGTCCCTCTTTTTTCCCTCGACGAAGCCGAGGTGAGAAAGCACTACGAGCACCGTCGCTGGATTCCTCTGGCGATCTCGCCGACCCTGTCCGCCGAAAGTGTCACCGCTCTGGAGGGAATCCTTCCCGAGGGAGTCTCCGTCCAGGAGGTGTCGGTGCGGGAATATCCCGAGGGGGAATTGACCGCCCACCTCATCGGATACACCGGCGTGACCCTGCCCGATCAACACGGCCCGGTCGCCCGGGTGGAGTATGCCTGGCCTCCCACGGAAGGACGCGCCGGCATGGAAATCATCCTCGACGAGCAGATTCGCGGGAGCGACGGAGAAGTGCTGCGCCTCTACGATGCGGACGGCGATCTGCGGCATCAGGAACTCGTGCGCAAGCCGAAAGCGGGGAACACCCTCGTCCTCTCGATTCATCTCGGAATGCAGCGCCTCGCGCGGGAGCAACTGGAGCGGAGCGGTCGCCCCGGCGCCTTCGTCGCGGTCGATGCGGACACGGGGGACATCCTCGCGATGGTTTCCCACCCGACCTTCGATCCGAATCTCTTCGAGGGTGGGATCTCGGCGGAAACCTTCGCCTCGCTCTCGGAAGGCAAAGACGCTCCGCTTTTTGATCGCGCGGTCGCGGGTGCCTACCCGCCGGGTTCGACCTTCAAGCCCTTCGTCGCCCTCGCGGGGATGGAGGCCGGGGAGATCCACGGGACGGACACTCTGTACCCGGGTCCGCCCGGGCTGACCATAGACGGGCGTTATTTCAAAAACTGGAGCAGCGATTCCTTCGGTCCGATGGACGTGTGTTATGCTCTCGTGACGTCCTGCAACACCTGGTTTTATCAGGCCGCGCTGAACACCGGGGCGGGGCCGATCGCGGATGTTTCCGCCCGTTTCGGTCTCGGCACGGCCCCGCTGCTGCCGCTGCCCTCGGTGGCCCCGGGCAATATCCCGAAGCCCGAGACCTACGGAGACCCGCGCAGCCTCGCCAATTTCGCGATCGGGCAGGGGCAGGTTCTCACCTCGCCGGTGCAGATGGCCCTGGCCATGGCGGCCCTGGCAAACGGAGAATTCGTTCCGCAAGCGCGGCTGGTCCGCGAGACGGTGGACCCGCGCCTCGGTACGCTGATCCTGCGCAATCCGCCGCGCAAGGCTTCGTTGCTCCGTCTCCGGTCCGAGGATATCAATCTGGTTCGCGACGGGATGTGGGGAGTGGTGAACTATTCCGGAGGAACGGCCGGGAGGGCGGCGATGCGCAATCCGGTGGTGTATGGCAAAACGGGAACCTCGCAGTGGTCGGTGGGCGGGCGGATGCGGTCGCTCGCCTGGTTCACCGGCTGGGTCGATGCGAAACATCCCCGGATCGCCTTTGCGGTGGTGACGCAGGGAAAAGGACGCGAGACCCTCAGCGGAGGTCGCAGCGCCGCTCCGATCGCGGCGGGGTTTCTGCGACGGATTTACGGGGAGCCGGAAACCTATGCGGTGACCCTGCCCGAAGCACCTTCGCGTGATCGGCCCGCCATCATCGCTGCGGCGATCATTCCGCCGGCGGAAGAACCCGTCGAGATCGAGCCTCGTCGCCGCGGCGGATTGCTGCGTTTTCTCTTCGGGGGAGGACGCCGGACTTTCTGACATGGAAGAGAAACCGACAGAGCCGACGGACGCGGCATCTTCCGAAAAAGTCATCGGTGAGGGGGCGTCCGAAATCGCGGATGCCGCTTCCGGGGTGAAGCCCTCCGTAACGCGTTCGCCGGGGCGACGTCTCGTGGTGGGGTCGCTCCGGATTCTTTTCCTGACACCCCTCTACCTCGTGCTCGCTCTCGCGGCTTTCGGGGGCGGGGTGGGCTGGCATTATTACGATGCGAGCGCCGGTCTTGATCTCTCGGCGGTGGAGCGGTTGGAAACGGGCGCGCTCGTCCTCGACGCCGAGGGGCGCGAGATCGGGCGGGCCGGTGCGATGAGCCGACTCCTCACCACCCGCGAGGACATTCCCCCGCATTTCGTCGACGCCCTCATCGCGGCGGAGGACCAACGCTTTTTCCTGCATCCGGGCTTCGATCCGGTCGGTTCCTTGCGGGCGGCCTGGGTCAACTACCGCGCCGGGACGATCCGCGAA
>CAYLJC010000059.1:0-10415 GCA_964383345.1 uncultured Akkermansia sp.
CGCCGAGATCCGGTCCACGCGAATGCCTTCCGGACCTGTCAGGATATCCCCTTCGACCTTTTCCAAGGTGGTGACGGGTTCGCCTTTTTCGAAAAATGTGAGGGTGGAATCCCGCAAGGTGAATCCGCCCGACCGGAACTCGCCCCGGTCCCGCAGCAATCCTGCCAAATCCAGATTCACTCCCAGACCGTCCACCTTGAGGAGGGGGCGTTGTTTTGTCTCGTCGTCGAAGATCGTGACTTCGTCGAAGATCAGGCCACGCGGGAACTGATAGCTCCCGCTTCCGTAGTCGAGATGGATCCCCTTTTCTTTGAGGTTGCTCCGGACCCGGGCCGCCACCTCGTCTTCCAAATCACCGAGCCGGCTCCAGGCAAACCAGCCCACCGCCCCGAGCGCGGCGACGAGGAGGAGGCTCGCAAAGAAAAAAAACGTCGCGAAAACCGTCCAACAGCCCGCTTTTTTGCGGACCGGAGGCAGCTCGCCCGGCGCGGGGGAAGCGGGTTCGGAGGAGGGCGCGATTTCCGCCTCGGCCGGGGGAGCGGGCGCGGCGGCGGAATCATTCTCTTCGTCGTCCGTCTCTTGCGGGGCCGGGTCATCCGACGGTTCTGTGCCGCCCGCAGCCGATGCGAGGGGCGCTTCGGAGGCTTCTTCCGAAGGAGTTTCCTCGTGCCCGACCGCCGTCTCCTCCGCCTTGTCGTCTTCCGCGGCGGCTTCTTTCTCTTCCGTGGTTAGGAGCTGTTTTGTTTCCGGTTCTCCGGCGGAGTCTTCGGGCGGCTCGGCCACCGTCTCTGCGGCGGTTTTTTCTTCCGCGATGGGCTCGGACTCCTCGGCGGATCCGGGCGTGTCTTGCGGCTCCGCCGCAGGAGCCTCGGGAAACTCCTGCGCGGCCATTTCCGTTATTTCTGCGGGCGCGTCGGGAGATGCTATTTCCGGAACGACCGGAACCGACGGGAGGGATTGCTCTTCTTCGGTGTCCTCCACCGGCGGAGCAAGGGGGGGCTCGTCTTCTTCGGACAATCTCGTCTTTTCCTCGAAATCGGGCAGCCCGGGAAGCGGATCGGGGAACTCGACCGGCGGGGAGAAGAGTTTTTCCAAATCGAGCGGTGGGTTTTC
The DNA here is from genome assembly GCA_964383345.1 of uncultured Akkermansia sp. Taxonomy (GTDB): domain Bacteria; phylum Verrucomicrobiota; class Verrucomicrobiia; order Verrucomicrobiales; family DEV007; genus Arctic95D-9. Next base: position 1,114 of record CAYLJC010000059.1, read on the forward strand.
TTCGGCTTCGGCTTCGGCTTCGGCGGGAACCGCTGCTTCGTCCTCCGAAGAAGGAGGAATGGCAGAAAGGTCGGGAACCGTCGGGGACGCCGCTTCTTCCGTCGGCGTAGCATCCGCCTCATCGGCTTCTCCCACCGCCTCATCCGCGGGGGGCTCCGTCTGCTTGCGGCGGCGGACGAGGGCGCGCTCTTTGGCATCAAGGGGCGTCTCCGTTCCGCTTTCGGCTGCGAGTTCCTCCAAGCGGCGGTTGCGTGTTTTCTCCCGGTTCGTCTCCTCGGCCTCGTCCCACCACTTCCGAATCGGGTCGATCTCGTCCCCGGCCACCGGATCGATGATCAGCTCTTCCCCGGCGGGGAGGCCCGGGGTGTCGGGGTCCGTGCGGGGGATGCCGTCCTCTCCGCCTGTCTGGCTGTTTGCTTTTTCTTTCATCGATCTAATAACAATGATATAACCCGAATCACTCCCACATCTTCAACCTTTCCTAATGATGCGCAAATTGATCCTCTCACTTCCTTCGCTGGCGCTTTTTGTTCTCGCCGGATCTTCTTTTACTACAACGGCACAAGATTCGCCTCGCTTTCCGCGTATCGGAGAAATCATTTCCCTCGACCCGGCCTTCGCTTCGCTCGTCGATGAGAAGGCGGTCATCGAAGTGCTTTCGTCCGGTTTCGCCTGGTCCGAGGGCCCGGTCTGGGTTGCGGAAAAAGAGCATCCTTTCGGCGGGTATCTTCTCTTCTCCGACATCCCGAACAACCGGGTGGTGCGCTGGGAGGAAGGGGCGGAGGCCGCCACCTGGCTGCAACCCTCGGGCTACACCGGGGTCGCCGACTATGGCGCGGAACCGGGCAGCAACGGACTCCTCCTCGATGGGAAAGGGCAGCTCATCTCCTGCGAACACGGCGACCGCCGCCTCTCCCTCCTCACCACCGGCGGAGGCAAGCGCACCCTCGTCGATCACTACGAAGGCAAGCGTCTCAACAGCCCCAACGATGTCTGCCTCGGGGCCGACGGCAAGACGATCTATTTCACCGATCCGCCCTACGGTTTGCCCAAACGCTGGGAGGACCCCCTTCGCGAACTCGATTTTTGCGGCGTCTACCGACTTGCTCCCGACGGCACCCTGACCCTGCTGACGAAGGAGATGACCCGGCCGAACGGACTCGCTTTTTCCCCCGATTTCAAAACGCTCTACGTCGCCCAGTCCGATCCCGGGGCGGCGTTGTGGAAAGCTTTCCCGGTGAAAGACGACGGCACCCTCGGGGAAGGCCGCGTGTTTTACGACGCCACCGCCGCCGTGAAAGAGGGGTTGCCCGGCCTGCCCGACGGCCTCAAGGTCGACGAGCACGGCAACCTCTGGGCGACCGGTCCCGGCGGCGTGTATGTGATCACGCCCGAAGGCAAGCTCCTCGGGCGGCTTGCCACCGGCGAGCGCACCGCGAACTGCGCCTGGGGAAATGACGGCACCGTCCTCTATCTCACCGCCGACAGGTATCTCTGCCGTATCCAAACAAAAACCAAAGGGGCCGGCTGGTGACGGCAGCCATTCATTTCACCTCGAGCACCTGGATGGCGTCGATGTGGGCGTACCCGTCGGTCCCCACACTGGTGATCGTGACGGTGTATTCCTCGCCCGCTTTGAATTCGTAGACACCCAGTCCATAAAAACCGTGCTCCAGCGGCGGACTGATTTTTTGGTTCACCTGGAGGGTTTTCTCCCCGCCGTGGGACGAGATCGTCACCGGTGTTTTGGACGAGCGGTTTTCGTGGCCCTGGAAATTCATCCGCACTTCGTAGCGACCGTCTTCAGGCACCCGGAAGGAATACACCGCCGTGGGAATGTCCTTGGCCCCCTCTTTGACCGACGAGGCGAGGCGGTAACCGTCTTCCACAAGGGGCTTGAGTCCGCCGCCGCTGCTCCACCTTCCGGTGAGCTTGGCGTCCGCATCGTCCACGACGATGCCGGGCAGGTCGGCCTTGAGGATCCAGGGCATTTTGGCTTCCCCCATGTCGGGCAGGTTCGGGTCGATGACCGCTTTGCTGTTGATGTCGGCTTTGCGGAAATGTCCCGGCAGCTTGAGCAATTCGACCAGCTCCGCGAGATGGTTTTCGTAGACTCCGCGGGGAGTGGTTTTGTGTTTGGCGGCGACCGCGGCCGCCTTGCCGACGACAACTCCCATCATGCCTCCGGTTTTCATGACCCTGACAGTGCCGAGGGCTTCGTGGGTCACGCTGATGTTCCGTCCGGCCATGAAGAGGTTGTCGATGTTGCGGGAATAGAAGCAGCGGTAGGGCACCGGATAGCCGCGGCGACGGTCCACTCCCTCGCCGAATTCGGCCCGGGAAATGAAGGGATTGTCAGGGTATTTCTCCGAATACGGTTGCCTCGGATAATGCAGATCCACTCCCCATGTCGTGAGAACGGCTCCGTCGGGAAACGTTTTCTTGTCGAGGATATCCTCTTCGGAGAGGACCACGTCACCGAGCAGTTGCAGGGTTTCGCGGGGGCCGCCGATGTAGGCCATCCAGGTGAGCCGTCCGTTGCGATGTTCCAGTCCGGCGGGATCGTTCCGGCCATACACGCCTTTGTTTTTCAAAGCGTTCCAGGCACCGTAGTTGGCGACGAAGTTCCAGTCGCGGATCGCTTCGAGGTCGTCGAGAGGATGTTTTTCAAATCCACTTTCCCAGAACCACTCGGCGTGGAAACGCTTCGGATAAGGAAAGCCGGATTCGTCCAGCGGCAGCGCCCAGGGAACGTTGGGGAATGTTTGCTCTTTGTCGGTGTTTTCCCAGGCCCACATGTTCGACATGCCCATGCGGATCCCGTCAAACATTTCGTAATCGGCCCCGGCCATGAGCCCGATGGTGCCGTGTCCGGTGGCGTCGCAGTAGGTGTGGCCGGTGAAACGGCGGATCTCTCCGGTGCGGGTGTCAAAGGCGAGGACCGCTCCGATGGTGTTTTCGGAGGATTTTTCCACCTCGTAGGCGTGGTGGTGGAGGAAAAGGCTGATATTTTTCTCCGCCGCGACAATGGCGAGCTTTTTCTCGTCCTCGAACTCCTCGTCGGTGCCGGGGGATTTTTTGGCGTCGTCCTCGAGTTGGCGCACGATGTCACTGGTCGGGTAGAGTCCGCCGGGAGTGAGTCCCTGGGCCCAGACCTTCACTTCGGAGGAACCGTTGCCGCCGAGCACCCCCCGGTTTTGAATGAGGGCGACTTTCAGGCCCATGCGGGCGGCGGCGATGGCGCCGCAGGTGCCGGCGTATCCCCCGCCGATGAAAACAACATCGTAGGGGCCTTCCGCGATGGGGTCGCTCGGGATGCCGAGCATTTCGCGACGCCACGCGGGCAGGACCTCACTGGAGTTGTCGGGAACAAAATCGGGGTTGGTGGAAAAAAGGATCGCGTCGCAGCGCCCTTCGAATCCGGTGAGATCCTTCAGTGTCAGGGTGGTTTTGAGATCCTCCACCTGGATCGTGCCGCCTTTTTCCCAATGCCACTCGCGTCCTTCGGTGCCAAATTCGTGATCGAGCAGGGTGTCACCCACCTGAATCTGAAAACGACCGGGAGCGGCCTGGGTATTGACATGCTCCGAGAATTTTTCGACCCAGTTGAGGGTGCGGACCCAGACGTGGTATTCTCCCTTTTTCGGAAAAGTGACCTGGGTCGTGGCATTCTCCACCGCTTCGCCGAGGCCGTGCGCGAGCAGGTAAGGGGACCCCATGATGTCGATGAACTGGGTATCGAGGGACCAGCCGCCGGGTTGGGTGAAGGACTCCGCTTCCACCAGAACCTCTTGGGCGTTTAATGCCATGGGCAGACACAGGGCAGCCAACCAGGAAAATCTTCTCATGCGTATACCTTGGCAATGAATCGGTCGTTTGCCACCGTTTAAGGTGACGCGCTTACGCAAGAAATAGATTGTCCAAGGGATTTTGGCTCGGGCGAATTCCGACACAAACCTTGCCGCGCCTCACGTGACTTTCGGCGTGCATCGGGAGGCAAAACCCCTCATCTTTGCCGTATGAAATCCCCCTACGGTCTTCTCCCGCTACTTTTCGCCGCGCTTTTTGTCCTGCCGACCGCGCACGCGGAAGATGGGTTCGAGGAGCTGTTCAACGGCAAGGATCTCGACGGCTGGGACGGCAATCCCGAACTCTGGTCGGTCGAGGACGGCGTCATCGTCGGCCGGACCAAATCGCCCGAAGATCTGGCCTACAACCAGTTCCTCATCTGGCGCGGCGGCACCCTGAAGAATTTCGAGCTGCGGGTAAAGGTCAAGGTCACCGGCGAGAACAACAGCGGCATCCAATATCGCTCGAAGGAACTGCCCGACATCGGGAAGTGGTCCGTCGGCGGTTACCAATGCGACATTCATCCGTCCGCGCCGAACAACGCGATGGTCTATCACGAACGCGGGCGCGGCATCGTCGCACGGAACGGGCAGACCGTTCTTACCGACCCGCAGGCGAAAAAATGGCTCACCGGAGAGCGCGATCCCGTGGCCGTGGACATCGCCGAATGGAACGAATACACCATCATCGCCCGGGGCAATCACCTCGTTCACAAGATCAACGGGAAACTCGCCACCGAACTGCACGACTACGACGAGGCGGGGCGTTCCCTGGAAGGACTTCTCGCCTTTCAAATTCACCGGGGTCCCGCCATGACCGTGGCGATCAAGGACGTGCGTCTCAAGGTGCTGCCCGATGGTGGGGTCACTCCGTTCTCCAAAGCCGACCTTCCCAACGACGCCCAGGAGATCCTCCCGCCCGCCCCCCGGGGCAAAGCGAAAGGCAAGGCCAAAAACGCTCCCAAGCCGGCTCCGGCGAAGCGCAAAGCCCAGGTCGGGCCCGCCATCGGTGCCAACGTGGCCACTCCGGTTTCGCGCATCTCCGCTCCCGAGGGGTTCCAGGTCGAGTTGCTCTACTCCGTTCCCGGCGTCGAGGAAGGATCGTGGGTCGCCCTCTGCTCCGATGACAAAGGTCGCATCTACGCGAGCGACCAGTACGGCGGGCTGTACCGGTTCCCCGCTCCTGCCGCCGGAGCGACGATAGACCCCGCCACGGTGGAAAAAGTTCCCGCCGAGATTCGTGCGGTCAACGGGATGCATTTCGCCGACGGTGCCCTCTACGTCGGGGTCAACGATTACGAGCAGAAGATCTCCAGCGGTTTTTACAAAATCACCGACAGTGACGGCGACGACCAACTCGATACCGTCGAGACCCTGCGGGCGATGAATTCCCGGGGCGACCATGGAGTCCACGCCGTTGTTCCCGTGCCCGGCAGCGACGACTTTTACCTGATCTGCGGGAACAACACGCATCCCGTCGAGGCCGATCCCGCCTCCCCCGCGCCCGCCGTCTGGGGCGAAGATCACCTCCTTCCGAGAATGCCCGACGGACGGGGCCACAACCGCCACGTGCTCGCGCCGGGCGGCATCGTCTATCGTGTCTCCCGCGACGGGAAGACCTTCTCCCGCATCGCCACCGGTTTCCGGAACATCTACGACGCCTCGGTCAATCACGCCGGGGAACTGTTCACCTACGACGCCGACATGGAGTACGACTTCAACACTCCCTGGTACCGCCCCACCCGCGTCAATCACGTCGTCAGCGGCGGGGAATACGGCTGGCGCAACGGGGCCGGAAAATACCCGGAATTTTACCCTGACAATCTCCCCGCGACGGTAAACATCGGTCCCGGTTCGCCCACCGGCACAACCTTCGGCTACGGAGCCGCCTTCCCCGCCAAATACCAGAACGCGCTCTACATCCTCGACTGGAGCTGGGGCAAAATCTACGCCGTCCATCTCGAGCCGGACGGGGCGAGCTACACCGGTGTGAAGGAGGATTTTATCTCCGGCGCGCCGCTGCCGGTGACCGACGCCTTCATCCATCCGCAGGACGGGGCGATGTATTTTGCGATCGGCGGGCGTCGTGTCCAGTCGGGCCTCTACCGGGTCACCTACACCGGGAAAGAAAGCACCGCCCCGGCAAAACCCGACACCACCCTCACCGAGGCGGCGAAGCTGCGTCATCGTCTCGAGGCATTCCATGGCAAAGCGGACCCCGCTGCTGTCGCCGCCGCCTGGCCCCATCTCGACAGCGAGGACCGGCACATCCGCTGGGCCGCCCGCGTTGTCCTGGAGCATCAGCCGCTCGCTTCCTGGAAGGAGAAAGCCCTCGCCGAGAGTGATCCCGCCAAGCAGGTCGAAGCCCTCCTCGCCCTCGCCCGGCTTGGCGGCATTTGCCCCTATCACCGCGTTCCCGCGAAACCGCTCGGAGTCCCGGCGGGGGAACCGGAGATCAAGGCACAGCCCCTGCCCGAAGGAGCCGTCCCCACGCCGCCGGTCGATACCGCCCTACGCGACGAGATTCTCTCGGCCCTCATCGCGATTGATTTCGCCTCCCTCCCGCCCGAGTCACAGCTCACCCTCGTCCGCACCGTGCAGATCACCCTGAACCGTTTCGACGGAGCCGACGCAGAGAAGAAGAAAAAACTCATCGCCGCTCTCGATCCGGCTTTCCCCGCGTCCTCTTTCCCGCTCAACTGGCTCCTTTGCGAAACCCTCGCCTACCTCCAGTCGCCTGACATTGCCGCCAAAGGCATCGCTCTTCTCGAAAACGCCGTCTCGCAGGAAGAGCAGCTCGAATACGCCCGCAGTCTCCGCTTTGTCACCGTCGGATGGACCAACGAGCTGCGCACCGCCTACCTCAAATGGTTCCTCAAGGCGGCCAACTACCGCGGCGGGGCGAGCTTTGAAAAATTCATTCAATTCATCCGCAACGACGCCCTCGCGACCTTCACCGAGGCGGAAAATACGGAGCTGTCCGAGCTGATTTCGAAAAAACCCGAGCGCATCTCCGCGATTGAAAACCTCGGAGCGATCTTCGCCGGACGCACCCCGACCAACTGGACCCTGGAGGAACTCAGCAAAGCGGCCGCCACCGGCATGACGGGACGCGACTTTGAAACCGGGCGCAAGATGTTCGCCGCCGCCGCCTGTTACGCCTGCCATCGCTTCGGCGACGGAGGCGGGATGAACGGACCCGATCTCACCGGAGCGGGCGGACGGTATTCCCCGCATGACTTTCTCGATCAGATCATTCACCCGAGCAAGGAGATCAACGAGCAGTTCGCTCCCGTGGTCGTCACCCTGAACAACGGCGACGTCGTCAGCGGAGTTGTCGTGAATCTCAACGGAGACACCGTGACCCTCAACACCGACCTCACCGATCCCAACCAGCGCACCAACGTGGACCGCAAGCAGGTCAAAAGCATGGAAGTCTCCAAAGTTTCCCCCATGCCGCCGATGCTGCTCGCGATGCTGACCAAAGAAGAAATCCTCGACCTCGTCGCTTATGTGCTGAGCGGAGGCAATCCCGAGGACGAGCGCTTTGGGAAGTGAGCGGATCCCAACAGGCTCTCAGGCTTCCTTGCGCTTCAACTGAGGGAAAAGGACAACGTCGCGGATGGATTCCGCGCCGGTCAGCATCATGATGAGACGATCAATCCCGATGCCGATGCCACCGGCGGGCGGCATTCCGTATTCCAGGGCGAGAAGAAAATCTTCGTCTATCTTCTGAATCTCCTCCCCGGCCTGCTCCTCGAGGCGGTGGCGCTGGATGTCAGGGTCGTTCAGTTCCGAATACCCGGGTGAAATCTCCGCACCGTTGATGATGAGTTCGTAGACATCGACGACAGAGTCATCCCGCACGTTCTGTTTCGCGAGAGGAACGAGTTCCTTGGAAACGTGGGTGACAAACACGGGATCGACCGTTTTCTCCTCGACGAGTTTTTCGAAAACCTGCTGCGAAATTTCGTAGTCCTCCATCCCGGCGGAGATCTCCACCCCGAGTTCCCGGCAGCGGTCCCGGCGCTGGGCGGGGGTGAGATCCCACCAGTCGGTTCCGGCCGCTTCCGCGACAAGATCGCGGTAGGGCGCCCGTTTCCACGGACGGGAGAGGTCTATCGTTTTGGTGACATTGCCCTCGGCATCGCGATGCTCGATGCGGAGGCCACCGCAGTATTTTTCCGCGAGATGGCAAATGAGATCCTCGACGAGATCGGCCATCTGCTCGAAATCGGCGTAGGCCCAGTAGGCCTCCAGCATGGTGAACTCGGGGTTGTGGCGGCGGCTGATGCCCTCGTTGCGAAAACTGCGGTTGAGCTCGAAGACCTTGTCAAAACCACCGACGAGGAGACGCTTCAAATACAGCTCGGGCGCGATGCGCAGGAACATGTCCATGCCGAGAGCATTGTGGCGGGTCTCGAAGGGCTGGGCGGCGGCCCCGCCGGGGACATCCTGCAGCATGGGGGTTTCCACCTCGAAAAATTCGCGCTCCTGCAGGTAACGGCGGATCTCGGCGACGATGAGACAGCGTTTTTTGAAAATTTCACGCGACCGCTCGTTGGCGATGAGGTCGAGGTAGCGCTGGCGATATTTGATCTGCGGATCCACGACACCGTGCCACTTCGAGGGCATCGGTCGGAGCGATTTCGAGAGCACCGTGATCTCATCCGCCCTCACGGACGGCTCGCCGACCTTGGTGAGAAAGGTCTCGCCGGCCACGCCGATCCAGTCGCCGATGTCGAGTTGCTTGTAAGCGGCCCACTGTTCCTCGCCGATCTGCTTTTGATTGACGAAAATCTGGATGCGTCCGTTGATGTCCGAGATGTCGAGAAAGTTGCTCTTCCCCATGTCGCGCAGCGCGGTGATACGCCCGGCGAGACGCACCGACTCCCCTTCGGTGAAATTCGCCCGCAGCGGCCCCGGCGAATGAGTCGTGACATATCCTTTGCCAAAAGGATCGATGCCGAGTTCACGGAGCGTATCCATCTTTTCGCGGCGGACCTTGAGGAGGGCTCCGAGGTCTTCGGCCGGTGGCATTTCTGTTTCGTCTGACATGAGATGGGGTTCTGGGAAAATGAAGGGAAGTGAAGGGACGTGAAGTGAAGTGAAGTGAAGTGAAGTGAAGGGAAGAATGATCGACCCCGAAGAAAAATCAACCGAAGTTCCCCCCGCGACAGGGCGGCGACGCCCGCCTACCCCGATCACGCCGGAGACGCCACCCGACCAAACAGGGTATGATCTCCCGCGCAACCCTCTTGCCTGATTTGTGTCATCCATGAAATTCCTCTTCCTCGCCTTTGCTCTCGCACTTTCCACCCTCCCGGCCGCCGCAGGGCCGACCGTCGTGTATGTCTCGGAAAGCGGGGACAATCGCATCGCCCTTTTCACCCTGAACGAGGAGAACGGCGAGCTGACCCGGACCGGTTCCTTCGACCTGCCGGGGTCGCCCGG
>CAYLJC010000060.1:0-6938 GCA_964383345.1 uncultured Akkermansia sp.
CAAGCTGAAGTTCGGTCACCGCGGCGGCAACCATCCGGTGAAAGACCTGCGCTCGGGGAAAATCGCCATCACCGCGCAGAACCACGGTTTTGCCGTCGATGCCGACTCCCTCCCCGCCCACGTCGAAGTCACCCACATCAACCTCAACGACGACACCGTCGAGGGGATGAGGCATCGCGATTACCCCGTCTTTTCCGTCCAATACCATCCCGAGGCTGCTCCCGGACCAAACGACGCCTCCTACTTTTTCGAAGAATTTGCTAATCTGATTGATCAATCCCGCTGATCCGTAGTACAACCAATCCCGCCATGGCCACCATCACCATTTACGTCCCCGATCAGGAACCCCTCCAGCTCGCCCTCGACGGATACGAGCAGGTCTCCATCGGACGCGGTCCCGACAATGACATCGTCCTCGACCACGTCTCCATGTCGGGCACCCATGCGACCATTCTCAACATCGGGGGCACCTTCCAGATACAGGATCTCGGCTCCACCAACGGCACCTACCTCAACGGCGAAGCCATCTCCGAGGGCGTCCTCAGCCACGGCTCGCGGGTGAATTTCGGCAGCGTCGAGGCGGTCTTCCAGGATGAAACCGCCGCCGGCGAGAGTCACTCCTTCGCCTCCTCGGGGAGCGGCTATACCAGCGGTCACGTCGCCGAGATCGCCGAAACATCGAATCGCCCCGCCGACTTCGGCGACCTTTCCCCCATTGAAAAGGTCGTCAAGAAAAACACCCTCGGCCGGGTCGCCGTGGCCATCGGTGTCGTGGCGATCCTCGCGGCCATCGCCGTGGCAGTCTTCGCCGGCATGATGGAAGTGGCGTGAAATTTGATGACTTTCCCCCGTCCCTGAACCCGTCTATGTTTCCGACCGGTCGGTCGGTTCCCCCGCCCGCGATCTCCTCTGCCGGACCCCTCCGGCGATCCGTCGTCGCGACCCCCTCTGTTTAGCACTCTGAATTCTCATGTCGAATACCATCGTGATTGGCGCCCAGTGGGGCGATGAAGGAAAAGGTAAAATCGTGGACCTTCTCACCGAGAAGGCCGACGTCGTGGTCCGTCCCCAGGGCGGCAACAACGCGGGACACACCGTCATCAACGACGGCGTCCAATACATCCTCCACCTCATCCCCTCCGGCATCCTCTGGCCCGGAAAACTCTGCGTCATCGGCAACGGCGTGGTCATGGACCCCATCGCCCTTCTCGCCGAAATCGACGGCCTCGTCGAAAAAGGAATCGCGGTCTCCCCGGAAAACCTCCGCATCTCCAACCGCGCCCACCTCGTCATGCCCTTCCACCGGGAAATGGACGCCTACCGCGAGACCAGTCGCGGCACCGGCAAGATCGGCACCACCAAGCGCGGGATCGGACCCACCTACGGAGACAAGATCGACCGCATCGGATTCCGCCTTCACGACCTCGTCGGAGATCCCGTCAATTTTTCCGAACGCCTCTCCGCCCGCATCGCCGAATGCAACATCCTCTTTGCCTCCATCGGGATGGAAACGCTCGACGCCGCGGAGATCACGGAGCAACTCCTCCACGCGGGCGAACGGCTCGCCCCCTACTGCACCGACACCGTCGAGACCCTGCACCGGGCCATGAAAGAGGGGCGCTCCCTCCTCTTCGAAGGTGCCCAGGGCACCTACCTCGACGTCGACCAGGGCACCTACCCCTACGTCACTTCCTCCAACACCACCTCGGGCGGCGCCTGCACCGGCTCGGGGGTGCCGCCGCAGAAAATCGACCGCGTCGTCGGAGTCACCAAGGCCTACACCACCCGCGTCGGCGAAGGTCCCTTCCCGACCCAGGATGACACCCTCGCGGACCGCTTCCACAAAATGGGGCGCGAATTCGGTGCCACCACCGGCCGGAAACGCCGCTGCGGCTGGCTCGACCTCGTCCTGGTGCGCTACGCCGCCATGGTCAACGGCTTCAACGAACTCGCCATCACCATCCTCGACGGACTCGACGACTGCGCCGAGATTCCCGTTTGCACCCACTACGAACTCGACGGGAACAAACTGCTGCTTCCTCCCGCCTCGGCCAAGGACCTCCAGCGTGTTGTCCCCGTTTTTGAAAAACTGCCCGGCTGGCAATGCGACACCACCGGCACGACCCGCTACGAAGATCTCCCCGCCAACGCCCTCGCCTACCTCGCCCGCATCGAACGCGAAACCGAAACCCCGGTGACGATGGTCGGCGTGGGACCCTCCCGCGACCAGACCATCATCCGCTGAGCGCTCGTCGCTATTCCCTCCCATGGCTGCGCCCGATCCCAACAAAGCGATCCCGCGGCACATCGCCATCATCATGGATGGCAACGGACGCTGGGCCGCAGCGAGAGGCCTGCCCCGCCGCGAAGGCCACCGCGCCGGGGCCGTCTCGGTCGAAGAATGCCTCGTCGCCTGCGGTGAGCTCGGGGTCCGCTACCTGACCCTCTACGCCTTCAGCTCGGAGAACTGGAAACGTCCCCAGGCCGAAGTGACGGCCCTGATGACCCTGCTGACGCATTTCCTGAAAGAAAAAACACCCCGCCTGATGCAAAACAACGTCCGGCTCCAGGTCATCGGTCAGCTCTCGAGGCTGCCACAGAGGAATCAGAAACAGCTTCGGGACACCATTGAAAAGACAAAAGACAATGACGGACTCACCCTCGTTGTCGCCCTGAGTTACGGCTCCCGCGAAGAAATCGTCGACGCCGCGCGGCAGCTCATGGAGGAGGCGAAGGCCGGCACCATCCGGCCCGACGACCTCGATGCCGAGACCTTTTCCCGCTACCTCTATACCGCCGCCATTCCCGATCCCGACCTCCTCATCCGCACCAGCGGCGAATGCCGTGTCTCCAACTTCCTCCTCTGGCAGATCAGCTACGCCGAAATCGTCATCACCGAAACACTCTGGCCCGATTTCCGGAGGGAGCATCTCGAAGCCGCCATCGCCGAATACCAATGCCGCCACCGGCGGTTCGGTGGTTTGTGAGCGGAGGGGCCGAAACTCTCAGCCCAGATCCCCCAGCTCGATCCAGCGCCTTTCCTCCCAGCTCCGCAGCCCCGCCTCGGCGAGCTGGACGCCCTTGGCTCCCTCCATGAGGTCGAAACGATAGGGTTCGTCGAGGACGACGTGACGGAGGAAAAGCTCCCACTGGATCTTGAAGGCGTTGTCGTAGACGGTCGCGTCGGGGACCTCCTGCCAGCCTTCGTAAAAATCGATCGGCTGGGGCACGTCGGGATTCCAAACCGGCTTCGGTGTCGTCCCGAGGGATTGCACCCGACACCGGCGCAGTCCGACCACGGCGGAACCGTGGGTGCCGTCCACGTTCAGGGTGAGGAGGTCGTCGCGCCGCACCCGCACGTCCCACGAACTGTTGAACTGACAGACGATGCCGTTTTCCAACTCGAAGGTGGCGTAACAACTGTCGTCGGCGGTGCAGGCGTAGGCCTTGCCGCTCTCGTCGATGCGCTCGGGAATGTGCGTCGCGCCGAGGCAGGAGACGCTCCGAATCGGACCGAAGACATTGTCCACGAGATAGCGCCAATGACAGAGCATGTCCACGATGATGCCGCCACCCTCCTCCTTGCGGTAGTTCCAACTGGGGCGCTGGATGGGCTGGTCGGCGTTGTGTCCGGTGAAGACCCAGTAACCGAACTCGCCCCGCACCGAGAGGATACGGCCGAAGAAGCCCTGATCGATCAGCGTCTTGAGCTTGCGGATGCCGGGGAGCCAGAGCTTGTCCTGAACGACCCCGTTCTTGACTCCGGCTTCGCGGCAGAGTTTGGCGAGCCGGACGGCCTCCGCCGTCTCGACCGCGGTGGGCTTTTCGCAGTAAATCGCCTTCCCCGCCGCGACCGCCTTCTCCACGAAACGCGCCCGATGCAGGGTGGAACTGGCGTCGAAGAAGACCTGGTTGTGCGGATCGGCAAGAGCGGCGTCGAGGTCGGTGGTCCAGCGTTCCACGCCATGTTTCGCAGCGAGTTCGCGGAGCTTGTGTTCGTTCCGCCCCGTCAGGATGGGATCGACCTGAATGGTCTCGCCCGGGCCGATGTGGATGCCACCCTGCTCGCGGATCGCGAGATTGGAGCGGACAAGGTGCTGGTTGGTGCCCATGCGTCCGGTTACGCCGTTGAGGATGATGCCGAGGTTCATGGTGGGAGGGGGGGATTGGGTCTTCTTCTCGCATTAGCTATCTTCAGATGATAGATTTTTGTTATAGTAACAATGTTCCAAATAAGCCCGCTGGATGCACGCAAGAAAATCATCCTGATCCGCCGCCCACCACCGGTCCGAAAAAATCTCCACCTCGTGAAACCCGTCGAATCCAGCGGCTTCAACCATGGCCCGCATCCCGCGCAGGTCGATGCAGCCTTCGCCCATGAGTCCGCGGTCGTTGAGAAAGTCGGTCGTGGGGGTGAGCCAGTCGCAAAGGTGGAAGGCGAAAAGGCGATCCTTTTCCCCGGTGATCCGGATCTGCTCGGCGAGATCGGGGTCCCACCAGACGTGGTAGGCATCGACGGCGATACCGACGAGAGGATGATCGAGCAGATCACAAAGGGCGTTGGCCGAGGCCATGGTGTTGATCGCGCTGCGCTCGTCGGCATACATGGGATGGAGCGGCTCGATGGCAAGACGGATGCCAAGTTCCTCGGCGAGGGGAAGCACCCCGGCGATGCCGTCGGCGATCTGCTTGCGCGATTCCGCGAGCGCTTGCCCGGGCACGGCTCCGCAGACCAGGACAATCATCGGCGCCCCGAGCGCGGCGGCCTCGCGGAGGGCCCGCTGGTTGTCCTCGATGGCTTCGGCGAGTCCTGGCGCGGTCTTCGCGGGGAAAAAGCCGCCCCGGCAGAGCGAGACGATGGCGAGATTCCGGGCGCGGAGTTCCTCGCCGACCCTTTCGATGTCTCGGCCTTCGAGGGCCTGACGCCAGACGGTGATACCACCGATCCCGGCGGCGGCGTATTTTTCCATCGCCACCTCGATGGACCAAGGCTTGGTCGTGATGGTGTGGAGACAGAGGCGGGAGAGATCAGGAGTCATGGGTCAGAGGTCATGGGTCAGGTTTCGAATCAGGCACTTCGTCACTTCCTGGATCGAAATCGATTTCGATTTCGATTCGTTTACTCGGCTTTCATTTCCAACCTGAAATTCGCGATGCCGAGGCGATCGGCGATTCGGAGGGGGCGGAGGAGGGCCTCGCGCATCCGCCCGGCTTCGCCGTCGGGACGGCGGTCGGGACAGTCGGGATGGATCTCGGAAGAGGCGATCAGCCCGAGCAGTTTGAGAATGTGGGCGGTGCTGTGTTTGTAGGCGGCGGCGCTCCCGCTTGCATCAAGGCGGAAAACGGCGTCCTCCAGCGATTGGAAGGCTTCGAAGAGTTTGTAGACGCGCGTGTCGAGCGGTGAGTCGCGCCACATCCGCTTCGCCTCACAGATGAGGGGACAGGCGGAGACGCCCGCGCCGATGAGCAGAGGCAGTCCCATTTTGATAGCCGAGGCGATGCCGAAGTCGTCGCCGCTGTGGGGCGCGAAGTCGAGTTGTTGGTCGCGGCACATTGCGGCCCAGTAGAGGAAATGCGGCTCGTCGAGGGTGGAGATCTTGCCTCCGACGAATTTCGGATGGCTCGCCAGTTCGTGCAGGAGCCAAGGGCCGAAGGGGGTCGCCCAGGGCACGAAGGCCGGTTCGAGGGCGTGGACGATGCCGGGCACGGTGAGCATTTCGGCGATCTCGAAATAGGCGTCGCGTCGTTTCTCCGTCTCCAATTCATTGAGGAGCTTCGAGGTCATGATCATCACCTCGACGTTTTCGAAGCCCTGGGCGATGTCGAAATGGGGGCGGTACCACTCGGGCCGGAAGATGTCGCCCGAAGCGCCCGTCGCCGTCGTGCCGCAGATGACGGTCGGCTCGGGGAAGGCGGCGCGAAAGCGGCGGATGACCTCGGCGTAGAGCGCCTCGTCGAGGTTGAAAATGTAACCGGTGTCGGCGTTGAGGACGAAGGCGATCTCGACTCCGGCGGCCTCGGCGCTGGCCAGCATCCAGCGAATGCTGTTCTCGAAGCCCTCCCAGTCGGGTCGTCCGTCGCGGAAGGGAAGCAGGGTGGCGACACAGAGACGGGGATTGGCGACATGGTCGACCAGCGCTTCCTCGGACGTGTGTGCCCAGGCGGTTTCCTCCCAAGTGGTGGCGGGCTTCAAATCGGCGGGATCGGTGATCATGGGGAAAAACCTAGCAGAACGAGGACGGAGGCGTGAGCATCTTTTTGTCCGTTTTAGCACAAAACCGATGCCGATTTCGTGAATGTCTCTCCGCTTCTTGCCTGACCTCCCGCCCCGGGGCGGCGAAAGCGCGCCCATCCGCGTCGGATCGGCCCTGCCGTTCTTGATGGTTGAATTGAGATGCGTTACAATGATGCGTTATGAAAACCTTTTCGATCATGGAGACACAACACAACCTCGCCCGGGTGCTGCGAGAGGTGGAGGCGGGTCGAGAGGTGGGGATTACGCGGCGAAATCAACTCGTGGCCCGTCTTGTGCCCCCTGCCGTGCCCGTGGAGATCGAGTTGCCCGATTTCATCGGGCGCGCCCGTGCGGTCCGGGGTGACGAGTGGGGGGGCAGCTCCTCCGATGCGCTCCTCGACGAGAGTCGTGGTGAGAGATGCTGTCCTGGCCCACCGAGGCTCGATGCGCCCGCCCTCACAGATTCCGATGGACGTGCTGCAGCGAGAGCAGCGAATAGGCCGTCACGAGGACGGGATTGCTCTCCATCCAGCGGTTCGATTCCTGGTTGATCCAGGAACCGTCGGGTTGCTGGGTGCTCATGACCTTCAGGGCGAGCTCTTTTTTCCAATCGATCTTTTTCCCGGCGGGAGTAACGAGGGCTTTCGTCCCGGTGATGGCGAGGGCCTTCGACATGGTGTGGTAGTAATAATACAGCCCCTGG
>CAYLJC010000060.1:6948-10412 GCA_964383345.1 uncultured Akkermansia sp.
CCCTGCGCGTCCATTCCGGGATTCTCCTCCAAGGTGTAATTCCTGCCGAGCCAGTCCATCACCGCCGCGATGCGCGGATCGTCGCGGTCGAGGTCGGCGTAGATGAAGGAGAGCAGACCGGCGTAGCTCATGCTCCCGTAGCTGCGCAGCGCCGTTTTTTCGCCGTCCGACGTTTTCAGGACGATCTCTTCCGACTTCGTGTCGCCGGGGAAATAAATGAAACCGCCCTTGTCCTCCTCGCGCACAGCGGCCCAGTCGCCGAGTTTCTTCGCGGTGGCTTCGGAGTTCTGCGTCATGCTGACAAACTCGATCGCCGCATCCCAGTCGAGATCGAATTCCCCGCTCTCGTCGAACGGGGTGTCGGCGAGGGTTTTTTTGGAATAATAGAGAGCCTCCAGGGCGAAGTGTGTGTTCGAGAGATCCGAGTGGGCGTAGCTGTTCCCGTAGCCGATCCCGCCGTCGAAGAGATTGTCCGCGACGCCTTTCTTGTCGTAGTCCTGCTGCTGGTTGATGAGGAGCCGACGGGCCTTCGCGATCACCGGGAGATGCTCGGGATCGCCCGACTGGAGCAGGGCCATGACCGAGAGCGAGGTGTTGTAGGTCGCGAGTCCCTTTCCGTAGATCCCGCCATCGGGTTTCGCCATGGAAAGGAGAAACGCGTAGCCCCGCTCGACTTCGGCGGGCAGGGGTGCCTCCGCCTCGCGCGAGGGATTCCCGAGGATCGCGGAAATGGCGAGGGCGGTGAGCGCGGGAAGATTTTCGTCACTCCAGGCTCCGGTGGCGGGATCCTGCTGATTTTTGAGAAAAGCGATCCCCTTGTCGACGGCCCGCTCGATCTCGAGTTTCAGCGAGACATCGCCATCGGTGCCGGGACGGATGCGATCCTGGCCGGAGGCGGAGGAACTGAGTCCGGCCAGTGCCAGAGCGGTGAGGAGGGAG
The DNA here is from genome assembly GCA_964383345.1 of uncultured Akkermansia sp. GTDB lineage: Bacteria > Verrucomicrobiota > Verrucomicrobiia > Verrucomicrobiales > DEV007 > Arctic95D-9. The sequence continues at coordinate 7,888 of CAYLJC010000060.1, forward strand.
ACAAGGGGGGATTTCATGGGTGGATCGTAGCGGGGGTGGGTGGTGGGAGAAGCATTCACTGTTCTTTGGTGGCTTCCTTCGGTTCGACAAATGCCTGTATCGTAAAAGTGCCTTTTGTTCCGATCTCGGGAATCGCGGAGCTGCGCGCGCCCCAGCGTTCATCGATGTCGGCCCCTTCGCGGGTCATGTTGAAAAGAGCGAGATGGTCCAGGTAGATCGCGATCACGGAACCCTCCGCCTCGGCCAGGAAAGTCCCGTCCTCCACCACCGAGCCGGTGTAGGTCCATCCCCCCGGCGTCATCGCCTCCGCGCTCTCCCCGTCGATGACAAATTCATACACCGGGATCGCCTTTTCCGTGCCCTCGGCCTGAAAATGAAAGATCAGGCTGTCGCCGCGATCCGCCTTGGTCCCGCCCTCCTTTTCCAGCATTTCCGGACGCAGGAGACGATTGAAAACATCGCCGTAGCCCGCCTTGTAGCGGAGCAGTTTCATCGCCACCTGAAGAGAAAGCGGCGAAACTGCGGTCGTGAAAATGGACTCGTGGACCTTCCCCCTTTCGTGGACCAGGATGTACTCCAGCGGCCCACCCTCCCGCATGTTCACCGTCACCGGAAAACGGATCTCGCGCGTCTTTGCGTCGAACTCGATCTCCCCGATGCGATACCGCGTTTCGCCCACCTTCTTCACGCTGCCCTCCGGCAGGGACAGCGCCTCCCTCGCCGCGTCGGCATCTGCCACCGTCCCCGCCGCGGGGGCTTTCCGCTCCCGCTCCTGGGAACGCGCCGTCCTTCCCCCCACGAGGAAAACAAGGAGCAAAAAACCGGCGACGAAGCAGTGAGGCATGCCGCCACTGTACGCACGGAAACTTTTCCTGAAAAGCCGGAAACGCGCCCGGGAGCTTCCCCGGTCGCATCGCCGCAACAAAAAGGGAAAGGGCACCCGGTTTTCGGCGAAGTGAGAAATCCCAAACCCCTCCTTGCGAGTGGCTCTCCCGTGGATACATTTCCCATCCGCCATCTTCGGCCCCCACGGGCCAACTTAGCTCAGTTGGTAGAGCAGCTGATTTGTAATCAGCCGGTCGTCGGTTCGAGTCCGACAGTTGGCTTTCATATTTTATAAATCCCCCATCGGACGAGAACCGACTCCACTGACTCCGCCGGTTGATTCGGCAGGGATGAGGGCGGCGTCTCAACCGCCCAGATTGGTCATCATTTTCGCCAGCTCGTCGGCGCGCTGCTGGCGGTGTTTCTGACGCTCTTTCATTTCGTTGATCACCTCGTCGGGGGCGCGGGTCACGAAGTTTTCGTTGGAAAGTTTGGCGTTGACCTTTTTGAGCTCGTCCCGGGTCTTGTCGAGTTCTTTGCCGAGACGGGTCTGCTCGGCAGCCACGTCGATGAAACCTGCGAGCGGGAGATAGATTTTCCCGATCGTGGTGAGGGCGGCGGGGACTCCTTTCTCCGCGATGAACCCCGGGACAACGATCACTTCCCCGGCACCGACGAGCCGCTGGAAAACGGCCGCCTCGTCGAAGCTCCCGCCCTCGGGATCGATGATGAATTTTACGTTCTTGTTGGCCCCGAGACCGTATTCGGCCTTGAGGTTGCGGGCGCGTCCGACGGTTTCGTAGACGGCGGTGACGCGGTCGCGGGCCTCGTAGACGACGGCGAGGTCGGCTCCGGCGAGGACCCCGTTTTCCGGCAGCACCGTCTTCATGAGAAAGTCCGGATCCCCCGCCTCGCGGTAGCCGAGTTTTTCCCAGAGTTCTTCGGTGATGTGGGGCATGAAGGGGTGCAGCAACAGGAGGAACCGCTTCAGAACGAGGTCCATCGTCGCGAGGGTGGAGGCGCGCGCGGCGGGGTCGCCCCCTTCAAAAAAGTCGCCCTTGGAAGACTCGAGATACCAGTCGCAGTAGTGGCTCCACCAGAAATCGTAAAGAAGCTGGGCGATTTCGTTGAAACGGTAGTCCTGGTAGGCGAGGGCGATGTCGCGCTCCAATTGGTCGAGTCGGGCGAGGATGTCGATGGAGTAGATCGAGAGCGAGGCGAAATCGACCGGACGGGCTTCAACCGCGCCGCCCTGCATCTGGCGGTAGCGGGCCGCGTTCCAGAGTTTGTTGGCGAAATTGCGGCCTTCCACGATCTGGTCCTGATCGAATTTCACATCCGTGCCGGTCGGGGCGATGCGCATCAGGCCGAAGCGGAGGGCGTCGGCCCCGAACTCGGCCATGAGATCGAGCGGGTCGGGGGAATTGCCGAGCTGCTTCGACATCTTGCGCCCTTTTTTGTCGCGGATGATGCTGGTGAAAAAGACATTATGGAACGGCGCTTGTCCCTGCCAGCGGAATCCGGCCATGATCATGCGGGCGACCCAGAAGAAAATGATGTCCGGCCCGGTGACGAGGTCGGTGGTGGGGTAGAATTTTTGCAGGGTGGCACTCGCTTCCTCGTCGCTGTCGTACATGGTCGCGAAAGGCCAGAGCCAGCTCGAGAACCAGGTGTCGAGGACGTCCTCGTCGCGAACCCAC
>CAYLJC010000061.1:0-10290 GCA_964383345.1 uncultured Akkermansia sp.
CCAGGCGATGGCGCATGGTCTCAAGCAGGCCGAGGTGCGGGTCAAGGGACCGGGCGCGGGTCGTGAGTCCGCCGTGCGTGCGGTTCAGGGCCTGGGCATCGATGTCCTCAAGATTCGCGATGTCACCCCGGTGCCCCACAACGGATGCCGTCCCAAGAAAGCCCGTCGGGTCTAACGTTCGCATACCGATTTTCACCTTTTTATACTGAGCCATGGCTAGAGACACAGGTCCTACAGATAGAATCAGCCGCCGCTTCGGAGTGGCGCTTTTCGGTCCCTCCAAAGCGCTTGAGCGCCGCCCGTATCCTCCGGGGCAACACGGGGCGCGCGGAGCCCGTCGCAAGAAGAGTGACTACGCCGTCGCTCTCGGCGAAAAGCAGAAGCTCCGCCTCCAGTATGGCATCATGGAGAAGCAGTTCCGCCGCTATTTCGCCGAAGCGCAGCGCGTCCGCGGGATTACCGGTGACCATCTCGTGCAGCTTCTCGAGACCCGTCTCGACAATGTCTGCTACCGTCTCGGACTCGGCGTGACCCGCCGTGGTGCCCGTCAGCTCGTCGGTCACGGCCACATTCACGTGAACGGTCGTCGGTGCGACATTCCCTCCTACCGGGTGCGTCCCGGCGATGTCATCTCGGTCCACGAGAACACCCGCTCGATCCAGTTGGCGAACCGGGCCATCGATCAGACTTCCGCCCGTCCGGTGATGGACTGGCTTTCCTTCGACAAGGACAAGCTGACGGGAGTTCTCAATCGTGTCCCCGAAGCGGAGGAGATCGATACGATGGTGAACGTCAGTCTCGTGGTGGAACTGTACTCCCGCTGATTTTACCCGTCTCCCTTTTGCAAATGTGACTTTCGGTGTTCTCAGGATCTCCGGAAGTCACATTTTTGCTATTTGGGAGAAATAACTTTCAGTCGCCCTGAACGGTGACTATCTTCATCACCCTTTATCCGGAAATCCGAGTCAATATCGCATGACAATAAAACGTCCCATCTCGAATCTTTTTCTCATCGCCGCGCTCGCGGTGCCCGTTCTCTCCCCGGCGCAGGAGACTGTGGAGGAGCAGGCGCGCAAATTGATCGAACAGCACAAGTCCGCGCTCGTGGTGGTGACGGCCAAGGGAATGCTCAAGGCGAAAACGACGGGCGATCCGCTCCCGGATCGGGAGCAACAGCGCCGCACCCTCGGAGTGACCATCGGGGAGGACGGTCTCGTCGTTGTCTCGAACTCCGCGATCGACGCCAGCGTCGGTCTTGCCGGACAACAGGCGAAAATGGAAGAAGAGGTGGTCACCATCCAGTCGGCACTTACCGAGTTCTCCGAAGTGGAGATCAGCTACGGCGATTCCACCCTGCTCAAGGGAAAAGTGTTGCGTCAGGATGTCGAGGCCGATGTCGCCTTTATTCTTCCCGATCAGGAAGCCGCGAAGGCCGAAAACAAGGTTTTTGACCGGGTCGATCTCTCCCAGTTCGCCGCGACCGCCGAAGCGGCGGATCGGGTGGTGGGCCTGTCCCGCTCCTCCGCCGTGTATGGTTACATGCCGACCTTGGTGATGGGACGCATCACCGGAGTTTTCAAAGGGGACCGGACTTTCTTCGTGACCGATGCCGGGACCGCCCAGGGCATTCCCGTTTTCACCCTCGACGGCAAGCCCGTCGGTGTGACCGTCGTGCGCATCATCGAGGGCAGTCCCTCCGGGGTGCTGGGGACCCTCTCGGCGGGTTCGATCCATGTGATGGCCAATCTGGCCCGCGAGGCGATCAAGTGAGTCGATCTCCGCTCCGCGATGTCCTACGACGCTCTGCGCAACCTGAGCCGGGAGCTGCAGCTCGTCTCGGATGCCGCCGCCCTCCTCGGGTGGGATCAGGAGGTGTTGCTGCCGGCCAAAGGGGTTGCCTACCGCGCCGAGCAGATGGCCTGGTTCAGCGGCTACCTGCACGAGCGGTTCACCACCCCCGAAGTGGGGGACTGGATCACCTCGGCGGAGGACGAGGCGGCCGCGTCGGAAGATCCCCACGTGGCGGCCAATCTCCGGGAGTGGCGACGCCGATACACCCGCTCCACCTGTCTTCCGAAAAAGCTCGTCGAAGACTTCGCCGAATCCACCGCCCTCGCCCAGGCGGCCTGGGCCGAAGCGAGGAAAAAGTCGGACTTCGCCCTCTTCGCCCCGCATCTTGCAAAACTCGTGGCTCTCTCGCGCGAGCACGCCGAGCGCTGGGGCTACGAGGAATGCCTCTACGACGCGCTGATCGACCAGTTTGAGCGCGGTGCGACCACGAAGCAGCTTTCCGCGACGCTGGGAGAGCTGAGAGAATCGCTCCTGCCCGTGGTGCGGGAGGCAACCGCGCAGGCTTCTCCAGATCGCACGAAGTTCACCGCCCGCTACCCGAGGGAAAAGCAGGAAGCCTTCAACCGGGAGGTGGCCGAGGCCATTGGTTTTGATTTCGAGGCGGGCCGGATGGACACGGCGGTGCATCCCTTTTGTTCCGGCATGGCCCCCTTTGACACCCGATTGACGACACGGTACGACGAGGAGGACTTTCTCAGTTCGCTGTTCGGGGTGCTCCACGAGACGGGACACGGACTCTACGAGCAGGGACTGGAGCGGGAACGACGCGGGGAGCCGGTCGGTGCGGCGGTCTCGCTGGGGGTCCATGAATCGCAATCCCGTCTCTGGGAAAATCACGTCGGCCGCAGCCGGGCGTTTTGGGAAAAATGGCTGCCGAGGGCGGCGGACTATTTTCCGAATCTCGCGGCGGTGTCACCCGATGAGATCTACGGATGGGTCAACCGGGCCGAGCTCAGTCCGATCCGGGTGGAGGCCGACGAGGTCACCTACGATCTTCACATTCTCCTGCGTTTCGAGATGGAGAGAGACATTTTCGCCGGAGATCTCGAGATCGCGGAAGTGCCGGCGGAGTGGAATCGTCGCTTCGAATCGCTCTTCGGCCTGAAGGTGAAATCCGACGCCGAGGGGTGCTTGCAGGACATTCATTGGAGTTTCGGAATCTTCGGTTATTTCCCCACCTACAGCCTCGGCAATATCAACGCGGCCCATCTCGTTGCGGCGGCACGGCGGCAGGAACCGGCGCTGGCGGAAGAGATGGACCGGGGCGAATACGCCAGCCTGCTCGAATGGACGAGGACTCATATCCACCGTCCCGGCAGCCTCTGTTTGCCCGATGACCTGATCACCCGCGCCGCAGGAGGCCCCGCCACCGCCGAGGCGCTCGTGGCGCATCTTCGCGCCCGTTATCTACACCAGGGGAGGGACTGAGAGCACTGCTTCCGGCTCTGTCGGACCGGGCGAAAAAGTTGTTATTTACAATGCGTCGTATTTTGTTACCCTCGGTTTCGATGCCCGTAGCGGGCCGATTCGAATGGAATTCTCAAACACCGCCCCGATCAAACCTCTCAATCAGAGAGCCAGGATTGAGCCTGCCACGATCGACGATCTGCCGCGTCTCGTGGATCTCACGATGGCGCTTTTCGAGATAGAAGAGGACTTCCATCCGGACCGAAAGAAGCAGGAGCGCGGCCTGCGGGCCATTCTGGAGCAGCCGAACCGCGGTCGCATTTTTGTCGTGCGGACGGATTATGAGATCATGGGCATGGTCAATGTCCTCTTCACCATCAGCACGGCCATGGGTGGTTTTGTCATCCTGCTGGAGGACGTCATCATCCACCCCGATTTTCGCCGGCAGGGATACGGTTCCCAGTTGGTGGACTACGTGATCGCCTTCGCACAACGAAAAGATTTCAAGCGAATCACCCTGCTCACGGACAAGATCAGCGAAGAGAGCCAGCGCTTCTTCGAAAGCCTGGACTTCCGCCATTCCCACATGATTCCGATGCGCCGGACCTTCGAGGACTGATGGGGTGAACCGGGGAAAAACCGTGCCGATGGATCTGTCGATGAGGGTGAGCGAACGCCAGGACCGCCTCGTGGACGATTATCGCCTCATCGAAAACTCGTTCGAGAGGTTCCAGGTCGTCGTGGACACGGCGCATGCGATGGCCGGGCCGTTCCCGGAGGCCTGTCGCACGGAGGAGCACCTCGTTCCGGGCTGTGTCTCGCGGGTCTGGCTGGCGGTGGCGAAGCGCGAGGACGGGAGCTTCGAGGTGAGGATCGATTCCGAGGCCCCCGCGCTGAAAAGCATCGGAGCTCTTTTTTGCCACATCTATTCGGGCGGGACGGAGGAGGACATCGCGGCCACGCCTCCCGATTTCATCGAACGGCTCGCCCTCGACCGGCACCTCACTCCGACCCGTCTCCGCGGGCTCGGCCAGATCCGCAAGAAACTGCTGGAACGGATCGGTGAATCCGGCGATTCCATCCATGACGCGGCGGGAGAGAGATGACGGACAGCCACCTTCATTTGCAGGACGCCCGCCTCGGCGATCCCATACCCGTTCTCGAGGCGGTGCGCCGTGAAAAAATCCTCGCCCTCGTCGTGAACGGCACGCACCCGGAGGACTGGGGGGAGGTCGCCCGCCTCTCGCGGATTGCTCCGGAGGTGATCCCCAGTTTCGGGCTGCATCCCTGGAGGGTGGGGGAGGTTCCTCCCGACTGGCCCGAAACTCTGGCGCGCCTGCTGCGGGAATTCCCCGAGGCGGGCGTGGGTGAAGCGGGCCTGGACCGCTGGATCCAGGGGCATGATCCGGAACGGCAGAAGGAGGTCCTGCAGATCCAATTGGAACTGGCCGCCACTCTGGATCGCCCGCTCTCCCTGCACTGTTTGCAGGCCTGGGGAACTCTCCTGGAATGTCTCCGCGATGCGGATTTGTCGGCCGGATGCCTCCTCCATTCCTACGCGGGGCCGGTGGAAATGCTGGGGGATTTTGTCGATCTGGGGGTGTATTTCTCTCTCTCGGGGTATTTTTTCCGGGAGGGTAAAGAGGAGAAGTTGAAGACCTTCGAGAGTGTTCCCCCGGAGAGAATTCTGCTGGAAAGTGATGCTCCGGACATGATGCCGCCGCCGCGTTTGGTTCGCGTTCCGCTTTTCGAAAGCGGAGGCGAAGCGATCAATCATCCCGCGAATCTCGTTTCTCTCTACGAGGCCTACGCGCGTTGGCAGGGCTTCTCCACGACGGAAGCGGTCCTCCGCATCAGACGGAATTTCGTCGCGTGGTTCTTCGGTGGGGAGAGAAAGCGCTACCTCGACCGGTATCCGGCGCTCAGTGGGTCATAGCCGCGTCCATCGCCTCGGAGAGGGACCGCATCGAGTAGGGTTTCGGCAGGATCGCGGCGAAATTTCCATTCAGGCCATGGGCGAGACCACCTTCCTCAAAGTAGCCGCTCGTGGCGATGATGCGGGCGAGCGGATCGATGCGGTGGATCTCCTCGGCGACCTCCATTCCCGAGAGTCCGCCGGGCAAGGTCATGTCGAGGAGGATGACATCGATGGCTTCGTCGGAGTCGAGATGTTCGCGGTAGCGGGCGATGGCTTCCTCTCCGTTGACGGAGTGGAGGTTCTCGTAGCCGAGATGCTTGAGCAGGCCGCAGGTGGCCCGCGCGACGTCGGCCTGGTCTTCCACGACGAGGACGCGCCCGCTGCCGCTGTCCGGTGTCACCGCCGAGGTTTCCGATTCCACCGAAGGTGTCGCCGAGGCCGCGGCGCGGGACGGGGTGAAGTTCGGAGAAAACGCGCCCGCGGGATCGGCGGCGGCGTCGGTGGAGGGCAGGAAGACGAGGAACTCGGTTCCGACGCCCACTTTCGAGGCGACCCGGATCGCCCCGCCGTGATGTTCCACAATCGCCTGGCAGGAAGCCAGGCCGAAGCCGCTCCCCTCGGGCTTGGTGGTGAAATTGGGACTGAAGATGTGGGGGAGGATTTCGGGCGGGATGCCGCAGCCGCGATCTTTCACCGAAGCCACCGTATAACGCCCCGACGGCATGGAGTAGGGGTTGTCGGTGGTGAGGTCGGCATTGCCGGCGATGAGATGGATGGTGCCACCGCTGGGCATGGCCTGGCTGGCATTGATGACGAGGTTGTGGAGAACCTGATAGATCCGGGTCGGGTCTCCCTCGACTCGGCGCAACTGGGACGGGACGAAGAGTTTGCATCGTATCCCCGACCCGGCGGAGCAGAGCCGGGACACCCGGACAAGCAAATCGCCGAGGCCGAATACCCGCTTGTTGTTTCCTTCGCCCCGGGTGAAGGCGAGCATCTGGTGGGCGAGGATTTCGGCGTCGTCGAGGGCGAGATGCGCTTCACTGAGAAACACGCCGAGTTTGCCTCCGCCCGGATTGTGGACGACGGCGAGTTCGAGGTTGGACTTGATCGTCTGCAGGGCGTTTTTGAAATCGTGGGCCACGCCCGCCGCCGTCAGCGAGATCGCCTCGGTGCGCGAGGCGGCGTAGTCCGTCGCAGTGGACGGGTCGAGCGATGGGGGCGCGGGCTGGGACGGTCTGACGGGGGGCGTCGGAGTCTTCGAGGCGGGTGGGGTGCGTGTGGTCGACGGGGAGGAGGGCGCGGCATGCTCCGCCGACGCCGCCAGCGGGGCCGATGCCGCCGACGAGGTGAGGCGGACGGATTTTGCGGGGGGCTTCGTGGTGGTCTTTCCCGATGCCGGACCTCGGGGAGAGGTCGTTCCCCTGGGAGAAGCGAGAATAGGTTTGACTGTCAGGGTGAAAAATCCACGGCCGTCCCTCTCGCGGATGGTCGAGCGTATCGTCCAGTGGCAGGGGCGACGGGTGCCTCCGTTCCGCATCAGCACCCGGTCCATGTAACAATGGTTCGGGCGCACCGCGATGACCGGCAGCTTTTCGATGAGGGCGGTGAGATCGGAGCGGTCGTAGAGAAGTCCCAGCGGTGACCCTATCAAGGAACTCATTTCGTAACCGGAGAGTCGGGCGATGCGCTCGTTGGCGTAGACGATCCTGGGTCCCAGCGGTGTGGTGGAACGGGCTTCGATGACGAGAACGCCGACACTTGCCTCCGGTGCGAGGGAGGAAGGTGGCTCGGTTGTTTCTACCAAACTCATCGGGCTTGTGGGGCGGGAATGCGACTTTTCCGGGAAAAGAACAGTATTGTCTTTACGCGAAATTATTTAATTAAGAAAGCTTAAATTTCTCATTATTTCATTTCTTTGCGAAAAGGGGCGAAAACAGACAAAAAAAGACCCGGAGTTTCCTCCGGGTCTTCCTTTGTGCGGGATGTGTGACTCGTCCGATTTCAGGAGAAGAGTTCCATGATCGGATGGCCTTCGGTCACGATCGCGTCCGTTTTGGGGTCGCGGGTGTGGCCGGCCACGAGGAAGGGGCGGCCGGAGGGGGCGTAGATGACCTTGTTCAGGTCGAGTCCCATCGCATGCGCGATGGTTGCGTTGAAGTCTTTGGCCTCGACCGGATTTTCTTTCACCGCGATGCCTTTTTCATCCGAGGCACCGTAGACCTGGCCGCCACTGATGCCGCCCCCGGCGAACATCGTGGAGAAAACGCGGGGGTGGTGATCGCGTCCGCCGTTGGCGTTGATGACAGGGGTGCGTCCGAATTCCGTCCCGAGAACGATGAGGGTTTTCTCGAAAAGACCTTCGGCCTTGAGATCGTCGATGAGGGAGGAGAGGGCCTGGTCGAGTTGACCGCCGGTGGTCGGGATGGCGTCCCAGAGGTCGTTGTGCATGTCCCATCCGCCGGAGACCACTTCGATGAAACGCACTCCCGAACTGACGAGGCGTTTGGCGAGCATGGCGCCTTTGCCAACGCGGGTGTTCCCGTAGCGGGCCACCTTTTCTTCATATTTGTCTTCCAGAGAGAGGTCGAAGGTGGCGAGATCCTCACTCTTCATGAGCTTGAGGGTTTCGTCGTAGAACTGGGTGTAGGCCTTGACTTCGTCCGTCTGGAACTTGCGCCGGAAGGACTCGTCGAAGGTGTTCATGAGGTCGAGGCGCTTCTCAAAGAGATCGTCGCTGACCCCTTTGTAGGGAGTGGAGTTCTGCACCCCTTTGTCGGGATCGCCGATGGGGAGAGGGGCGAGGGCGGGACCAAAGAAACCGGCCCCGGGATGCTCGCCGCCACCGCCGATCACCACGGAGTCGGGAAGAGTGTCATGTTTCTTGCCGAGGAGGGTTTGCGCCCAGGGCCCCATGGAGGGGTGAATGATGGTGGCGCGGGGTTCGTAACTGGTCCGCATCCAGTAGGCCCCGCCGCGGTGGTCGCCGGTTTTCTGCGTCATGGAGCGAACCACGGCGATGTCTTTGAAGCGTTGCGCCAGTTGCGGCATGAACTCGGCGAGCTCCACCCCGGCCACTCCGGTCGGGATTCCCTTGGTTTTTCCCCCCGTTTCCGCACCGGGTTTGGGGTCGAAGGTCTCCATGTGGGTCATGCCTCCGGACATGTAGAAGAAGATGCAGTGCTCGGCCTTGCCACCGCCGGCGGCAAGCAGGCGGTTCGCTCCGCCGAGGGGGAGGATGCTGACGCCGAGCGCGGTTTTGGCCGTGCGGGCCACGAATTGGCGGCGGCTGAGTTGGTCGAGTCGATTCAGTGGGTCTTTCATGATGAGCTGGAGATTGGGGATGGGAGAGGGGGGGGAAGGGGCTGGGTTATTGGATGAACATAAATTCACGGGTGTTGACGAGCGCCCAGATCACGTTGCCGATGGCGAGGGCTTCCGCTTCCAGTTCCTGCGCCTCGCTCATGTCGCGGTCGGTTTTGGCGCGCATGCCCGACTGGGCGACGGATTTTTCTTCGGAGGTGGGATAGCGGGTCAGCACGCTGAGAAAAATCTTGTCGATATTGTCTCGCTTGGATCCTTTCCCGAAGGCGATTTCTTTGATGAGGTAGGCGTCGGGGCTGGTCAGCACCGCGTTGGTGATGGTGCCGTTGAGCAGGGCCATGACCTGCGGGGCCGATCCGGTGGTGAACTGGTTTTCGATGAGCTGTTTGTCGGACTGTCCGAACATCCGGAGGAAGTGATCGGGCGGCATGGGCTGGCGGAGCTCGGAGGCCCGGAACATCTGCACCCCGTCGACGGTATCTTCGCGGGAGACCATTTCGCCGCTGTATTTCTGCAACTTGCTGACTTTGCGGAAATCCTCCTTCCACTGGAGAATCTGGTCGGCGGTCTGGAGCGAGGCGGGATCGACATTCATCACCTGCCGGTATTCCTCGGCCCCGCGCCGGATGACGGACTCGGGGTCGGCGGTGGTCAGGGCGACCAACGAATCCCAGATCTGCTCGGCGGTCATGCGGCGAAGAATCGGGCCGGGGAAGTGGTAGGTGCCTTTATCGACCTGGGTGAGGCTGGGGGTGAGCGTTTCGGCCTCGCGCTGGTAGGTGTTGGTGTTGTAAATCACGCGGAAAAAATCTTTCACACTGAAGTCGAGATCTTTCATCATCTCCTCGAGGAAGGTGAGCAGTTCGTAGTTCTGCGCCTGGCCGTCGAGGTGGCCGGGGATGTTGTAGACCGGCTCGATCTGGGCGAGGCCAAAGGCGATTTTCCAGAAGCGGTTCACCACGTTGATGGTAAAGCGGGGATTGCCGGGCGAGACGACCCATTCGGCGAAGGCCTCGCGGGGCGATTCGTGCTGGGAAAGATCGGTTTTGTCACCGAAGTAGGTCCCCGGCTGGACTTTCATTTCCGGCTCGCCGTCGTCGTATTTGTAATCGTGGGGGAGTTTGACGACATTGTTCTCCAACTCCACAACCTGGGTGCGGTGGGTGCCGAACCACTGGCCGAGATTCTGGTCCACCGTCTGGTTCGGGCGGAGTTTGCCGGCGTCGAAGAGCACCTTGTTCATGCGGTCGATCTCGGCGCGGTAGTCGCTGCCGCCGCCCATCATCATCATGGCGTTGCCGCCTCTCGCCCGTGTGTCGGTGGTGCCCATGAAGGCCGCCATTTTGTAGAAATCCATCTGGTAGACCTCTTCGAAGGGGTGATCGTGGCACTGGGCGCAGGTGATCTCGGTGCCCATGAAGATGGTGAAGGTATTGGAAAGGTTGCAGAGCCGCATGCCCTGATCGGAGATGAGATATCCGACCGCCGGGTTTTCCCAGACCTTGCCCGTGGCGGTGAGGAGTTCGCGGACCAGTGTGTCGTAGGGCTTGTCTTCGCGGATGCTCTGTTTGATGAACTCCATGTAGGGATCGACTTTCAGGTCTCCGTTCCCCATCATGGTGATGCCTTCGCGGATCCGGAGGATGTCGGCGTAGTAGGTGTACATCCGCATGACAAAGCCCTCGGAATCGAGCAGGTCGTTGATCAGGACCGCGCGCTTGTCGGGGGCGCGGTCGTTGAGGAAGGCTTCGGCTTCGTCGAAGGTGGGGATGCGCCCGGCGATGTCGAGG
>CAYLJC010000062.1:0-10235 GCA_964383345.1 uncultured Akkermansia sp.
CGCTGGCGGAGTCGGCGTATACGTTGTAGGTCACGCCGTTGTCGCGGATCTGGCGCTGCAGGTTCTCGGCGCGGCGGTTCTGGTCGGCCAGACCGTCGGTACCTACGTGGTCGAAGAAGCGGCCCCTGCGCGGGGCCAGGGCATTTTTCGCCTTTCTTCTTTGTGTGGTTCCGGTGGCCCTGGGATTTCTCTATCCGGTGATTCGCCTGGGGCATTGGGCGGGCCTGCATTTCCTTTCGGATGCCGGCGGTGGTTTTCCGGCCGGAGCCGCGCTCGGGCGCGGCTTGGGGCTGGCCCTGGCGACGGCGGTGGTGGTCACGGCGATGGCGGTCTTGTTTGCCTATGCGGTGCGGCTGCGCGAGAGCCGTCTCCGGCGTTTTTTCGGACGTGTTGCGGGGATGGGCTACGCAACCCCCGGAGCGGTCATCGCGGTGGGGGTGCTGATGGTGTTCGGAACTCTGGACCGTCTGGCGCTCCCCTTTCTGCCTCTCGTCAGCGGAACTCTTTTCGTGATCGCTTTTGCCTACATGCTGCGTTTTTTTGCGATTCCCCTGCATCTCTCGCGAGCGGGTCTGGAGCGCATCGGGAAACCACTCGAAGAAGCCTCCCGACTCCTCGGCCACCCGCCCTTGCGGACCTTTTTGCAGGTCGATTTCCCGCTTTTGCGTGCGCCTCTCGCCGCAGCGGGCATGTTGCTTTTTGTGGATATTCTCAAAGAACTGCCCCTCACCCTGATCCTGCGTCCGGCGAATTTTGAAACACTGGCGACGACGGCTTACAGTCTCGCCAGTGAAACGAGATTGCATGCCTGCGCCGTTCCCTCCCTGCTCATCGTTGCGGTCGGCGCGACCGGACTCCTCGTGATGAACCGCTGGCTCCAGTCCTCTCCGAATCATGAGTGAGTCCCTGCCTTTGCTTTCCTTTCGCGGGGTCCTCCGCCGCTACCGGGGCAACCCTGTCGCGGCGGTCAACGGGGTCGATCTCGATGTGTTTCGCGGCGAGATTCTCGCTCTCATCGGAGAAAGCGGCAGCGGCAAGACCAGTCTCCTGCGGCTCGCCGCCGGCCTGGAATCGCCCGACGGAGGGGCGATTCTGATTGAAAATCAAGTCGTGGCCGGAGAAGCCGTTTTGCGGGAGGTGCCGCCCGAATCCCGCCAGCTCGGTCTCGTCTTTCAGGACGGCGCTCTTTTTCCCCATCTCACGGTCGAGCGCAATGTCGCTTACGGGCTCACCGGACAGGACAAAAGCGGCAAAGCGGAGCGTATCGCGACTTGCCTCGAACTGGTCGGACTCGGAGGAAAAGAAAAACGCTTTCCCCACGAACTGTCCGGCGGGGAACGGCAGCGCCTCGCTCTCGCCCGTGCCCTCGCGCCCGAACCCAAGCTTCTCCTCCTCGACGAACCCTTTTCCCATCTCGATCCCGCCCTGCGGCGCATGTTGCGGGAAGAAATCCGCGACATTCTCCACCGGCTCGGCCAGACCGCCCTGCTCGTGACCCACGATCCCGAAGACGCCCTCGCAATCGCCTCGCGGGTGGCGATCATCGAACATGGAAATCTCCGGCAGACGGGGACGCCGGCGCAGGTCTATCGCGAGCCGCTCGATCAATACTGCGCCGAGCGTTTCGGTCCGGCCAACCGCGTCGTCGATCAAGAGACCGGCGAAGTGAGCTGGAAACGTCCCGAGGACGCCCGCTGGATTCCCTGCGGAATCGCCAACGAGGGCGATCCCGTGATCATCGAAACGATTCGGGAAATGGGGGCGATCTACGAGGTCCGGGTGAGCCCTGACACACAACCCGGCGAAAGCTGGTTGTGTTTTCTGCAGGATGCGGCGTCGCTCCATCCCGGCGATCCCGGGCGAGTCGCCTGGCGGGGAGCGCCGGAGAGGGTTTCGTGGAAAAGTTAGCCCGCATTTCTCACCCCCTTCCGGAGGGTCGGGACATGGCGCGAATGGGCCGTTTGGTTCCGGAAAAAAACCTCGTATGGTCAAAAATCTCGCATCGCCAAACGACCGAGTGCTTCCCGCTTCCCGCTTCCCGCCGCCCTCTCCGCATGACTTTTTTCACCCGCAGGTTCTTGCCCTCATTTCTCATTCCCTTCCTGCTGCGACTGGCTGCGGCTCGTCCCGGCGGCGTCTCGCGACGAAAGAGTATGAGAAATACGGGCTTGTTGCCGTGCCTCTCCGTTCTGCTGTTCGTTCCGGTGTCGTCGGCGTTCGCGGCGGAACCAGCGACGACGCTCAATTTTGTCAACGACATCGTGCCCATCCTCACCAAGGCCGATTGCAACACCGGCAACTGCCACGCCAAGTCGATCACGGGGCAGCGGGGATTCCGCCTTTCCCTGCTCGGCTTCGAGCCGGAAGAGGATTACGAACACATCGTGAAAGAGGGCAGGGGACGCCGCGTGTTTCCCCCGGCGCCGGACCAGAGTCTGCTCCTCCTCAAGGCCGCGAACATCGTTCCCCACGGGGGTGGTGAAAAACTCGCTCCGGACTCGGAGGCTTTCCAGACCCTGGTGCGCTGGATCGGCGAGGGCATGCCCTACGGATCCGAGGACGACGCGACCCTGACATCCATCGAGGTGGAACCCAGGAAGATGTCGATGAAGGTGAACTCGACCCAGGCGCTCAAGGTGATCGCCCGCTACTCCGATGGCAGCACCCGCGATGTCACGGATCTGTCGCTCTTCGAAGCCAATGATCGCAGCATGGCCGAGGCCAGTGCCGACGGAGTTGTGAAAACCCTCGATCTTCCGGGGAACGTGGCGGTGATGGTGCGCTATTCCGGTCAGGTCTCGACTTTCAGTATTTCCATCCCGCTGGGCGCTCCGGTCGACACCTTGCCTCCCTCAAGGAATTTTGTCGACGATCTCGTTTTCGCGAACCTGAAAGAGATCGGGGTGCCGCCCTCGCCGGTGATCGACGACACGACTTTTCTGCGCCGGGTTTCCATCGACATCGCGGGTCGCCTTCCCACGGTGGAGGAGACCGAAGCCTTTCTCGCCAGCACCGATCCGAACAAGCGCGACGCTGCGATCGACCGGCTCCTCCAGAGTCCCGACTACGCCGACTACTTCGCCAACAAGTGGACCGCGCTGTTAAAAAACAGGCGGGAGAACGCGGCGGACATCACCGCGAATTTCGCCTTTCACGCCTGGATGCGCGACAGCCTCCTCGCGAACCTGCCCTACGATGATCTCGTGCGCCAGATCCTCGGGGCGACCGGGACCATCGTGTCGAATCCTCCGGTCGCCTGGTACAAGCGGGTCAAGGAACCGAACATCCAGCAGGAGGACGTGGCCCAGCTCTTCCTCGGCGTGAGGATGCAGTGCGCCCAGTGTCACCACCATCCGTTCGAACGCTGGAGCCAGCGCGATTACCACGCGCTGACCGCCTTTTTCACCCAGGTGGGACGCAAGCCGACTGCGGTTGCGGGCGAGGACCTCATCTTCCACAAGCGCGGGGTGGCCATGGTCGAGAACAAGAAGACCCAAGAAAAGGTCATGCCGGCGGCGCTGGGAGAAGCCCCGGTCAAGATTCTCCCCGACGAGGACCCGCGTCTCCTCCTAGCCGACTGGATGGGGGAACCGTCGAATCCCTTTTTTGCCAAAGCGCTCGTGAATCGCTATTGGAAACATTTTTTCAAACGCGGTCTCGTTGAACCCGAAGATGACATCCGCGATACCAATCCCGCGACGAATCCCGAATTGCTCGACGCCCTGGCGGAGGAATTCATCAAAAGCGACTTTGACCTCAAGGCGATCATCCGCGTCATCACGCGGAGCCAGACCTACCAACTCAGTTCCATGCCGAATGAATACAACGGGGTCGATGGACAGAATTTTTCCCACTTTTATCCCCGGCGGCTTCAGGCCGAGGTGCTCCTCGATTCCATCGACAAGCTCACCGGGGCGAAGTCGGACTTCGCCAATCTTCCTGCGGGAACGCGAGCGGTCTCGCTGCCGGACAACAGCTACAACCGCGCTTCGCCGTTTTTGAAAGTGTTCGGCCGTCCCGAGGGCGAGAGCGTTTGTGAGTGCGAGCGGGTTCAGTCGAGCAGTCTGGCGCAGAGCCTGCATCTCATGAATTCCTCCGAAGTGAAGGGCAAACTCACCTACGCCGGAGGCCGGGCGGATCGCCTCAGCAAGTCGGACAAACCCGCCGCCGAGGCCATCCGGGAGATCTATTTGGCCGCCTTCAGCCGCGAGCCCACCGGCGAGGAACTGAGCATCGCCGAGGACCACATCGTCAAGGAGCGCCTCGATGCCGCCGGCAAGCCGCTCGCCCCCGCCGTCGCGAAGCGGCAGGCCTACGAGGATCTGCTCTGGGCGATCCTGAGCACGAAGGAATTTTTGTACAACCATTGAGATATGAGTCCCCGAACCGTTCCCCGTCCCTTTCTCCTGGCTTTGTTGGTGTTGGCGAGTGTCTCGTCGGCCATGGCCCAGCTCGTGGTGCTCCCGGCGCCGCGACTGCTCACAACCCTGCCGATGGGGGGGCAGGTCGGTTCCACCGTGGAGGTCACGATCCACGGGGAAAATCTGGAAAATGTCACCGAGTTGCTTTTTTCCACCCCGAAGATCACGGCCAAGCCGGTGCAAGGGGCCGACGGCAAGCCGGTCGAAAACAAATTCCTCGTCACGATCGCGGCGGATGCCCCCGTGGGAGTGCATGACGCGCGGGTTCTCTCGCGTCTGGGTCTTTCCACGGCGCGGGCTTTTTCCGTCAACACACTGGCGGAAGTGACCCGCACGGCGGCGAACAACTCCATCGAGACCGCGCTGAAGTTGCCGGTGAACACGATTTGCAATGCGACCATGACCAACCGCGCCTTCGATTATTATTCCTTCGAGGGCAAAAAAGGCAAGCGCGTCGCGGTCGATTGCGCCGCCACCGGGATCGATTCCCGGCTGACTCCGGTGGTGATCATCGCCGACGCGAAAGGGCGGGATCTCCTTGTGAACCGCACCGGTGGTGTCATCGACTTTACCCCGCCGGCGGACGGCACCTATTTGATCAAGGTCAACGACCTCACCTACCAGGGCGGCGAACGCTATTTTTACCGGCTCGCCCTGCGGGAGGTGGCGGGTGACGGTCCCGCCCCGCAGCAGCCCGCGACCACCGCGGTCGGTGCGATGTCCTGGCCGCCGGAGGGACTCGCGGCGCAGACCAAGGTATCCGAGGTCGAGCCGAACAACGAAGTGAAAGAAGCGCAGCAAGTGACTCTACCCCTGGATATTGCGGGTGGTTTTTATCCGGCGGCCGATGTCGATACCTACGAGTTTTTGGCCAAAAAAGGTGAGGTTTGGTGGGTGGAAGTTGCCTCGGCGCGTCTCGGACTCCCCACCGATCCGTTTGTCCTCGTGCAGAAGGTCACCCAAAAAGGCGACGAGGAAACCCTCACCGATGTCGCCGAACTTTACGACATCGCCAGCCCGGTGAAAGTCTCCTCCAACGGCTATTCCTACGACGGTCCGCCCTACAACACTGGTTCGCCTGACGTTCTCGGAAAATTTGAGGTCAAGGAAGACGGTCTCCACCGCATCCAGGTGCGCGATCTTTTCGGCGGGACCCGCAACGATCCGGAAAATATCTACCGCCTCCTCGTGCGCAAGGCGCAGCCCGACTTTGCCCTCGCCGCCTGGGCGGTCCACATGACGCTGCGCAACGGGGACCGCGCCGCCTTTTCCAAGCCCGTCGCCCTGCGGGCCGGAGCCGCGATGGCTTTCGAAGTGGTTGTGATCCGGCGGGATGGATTTGACGGGGAGATCGAGTTGAGCATGGATGGCCTGCCTCCCGGAGTCTCGGCGGCCGGTCTGAAAATCCCCGCCGGGAAAAGCGTCGGACACATCATCATCAGTGCCGATGCTGCTGCGAAGAGCGGGCACTCCCTCGCGACCGTGATGGGAAGGGCTACGATCGATGGAAAAGTGGTGACGCGGCCCTGTCGGCTCGCTTCGATGGAATGGCCGGTCAAGGACGCCAAGCAAGAGATCCCGAGCCCGCGCCTTTTTGCTGATATTCCCGTTTCCGTGACCGATGCCGAGGCCTCCCCGCTCACCCTCACCGCCGCCGAGGACAAAGTCTGGAAAGCGACCGTCGGCGAGACTCTCACGATCCCCCTCACGGCGGAATGGCGCGGCGAATTCTCCGGCACCTCCATGAAATTAAAAGCCTACGGAGCCGGTTTCGAAAAAATCAAGGAATTCGATCTCCCGGTCAAAACCACCGAGACCGAAGCGGTCATCGACCTCGCCGCCCTGAAAACGCCTCCCGGCGAATACACCATCGCCTTTTACGGCAGCGCCGTGGCGAAATATTCCTACAATCCCGACGCGGTGAAAGCGGCCGAAGCACAAAAGAAAAAAGCCGAGGCCGAGGTCGCCGCGATGACCGCACAAGCAAAAAAACTTGCCGGGGAAGCGGCCAATGCGCCGACCGAAAAAAAATCCGAAATGGCCGCCGCCGCCAAAATCGCCGATGAAAAACAAAAAGCCGCCGAGGCCACCATGGCCAAAGTGGTCAAAAAGGTGAAAGCCGCCACCGCCGCCGCCGCACCGAAGGACATCGTGGACATTTACGTTTCCACTCCCATCCGCATTTCCGTGCAGCCGGAAAAAGCGGTGGAACCTCCCGCCACCACCTCGACTCCGGCCAAGCCCGCTCCCAAACCTGCTACCACGACCGCCGCCGTGAAAGCCAAGGCTCCCGCTCCGGCCCAGGCGAAAGCGAAGACCCCGACCCAAGCCAAGGCTCCGGCCAAGACGAAAGATCCTGCTCCGGCCAAACCTGCTGCCAAACCTGCTGCCACGACCGCCGCCACGACCACCGCTGCAAAATGATGCGCTCCCACACCCGAAATGTTGCCGCCTGGTTCACGGCGGCGGCCTGTGCCTTCGCCGGTGCCGGCCTGACCGTGCGCGGAGTCGAGAATCCCGACTTCTACCGGGATGTGTTTCCTTTCCTCAAGGCGAACTGCGTCTCCTGCCACAACAAGACAACGACCAAGGCGGGTCTGAACATGGAGACTCCCGAGTTGATGAAAAAGGGAGGTGACTCCGGTCCCGGCATCATCCCTGGCAAGAGCGCCGAGAGCCTCATCGTCGAGGCCTCCGTTCACACCGTGGACATGGAGATGCCGCCGCCGAACAACAAATCCGGTGCGGTGAAGCTGACCGAGGCGGAAATCGCCCTGCTCAAGACTTGGATCGATCAGGGAGCCAAGGCCTCGGTTCAGGAGGTGCGGAAGGTCGCCTGGAAACCGCTCGCTCCGGGGGTGGATCCCATTTACAGCATCGCCCTGACACGGGACGGTCGCTACGCCGCCTGCGGGCGGTCGAACCGCATCTATCTTTACGATCTCGCGACCCGGGAATTTGTCACCGAGATCACCGATCCGGCGGAAAAGGGAGGCGGGGCTCATCGCGCCATGGTGCAGTCACTGGCTTTCAGCCCCGACGGAACCCGGCTCGCGAGCGGCAGCTTTCGCGAAGTGAAAGTCTGGAAACTCGGGAAGGGAAAAGCGGAGAAAATCACCAACGAAAAAACCGCCGCCGCCGCACCGACCGCCGACGCGGCCCTGCTCGAGAAAATAGCGAAAGCCGGCAAGGTGACGGTGCTTCAACACGCCCTCTCATCCGACGGCAAACAGATCGTGACCGGTTGCAGTGACGGGTCTGTGCGGGTGTGGGAGGTCGCTTCGGCCAAGCCGGTGGCGGAGCTCCGCGGCAGCCCCTCGATCACAGGGGAAATGGCCGCGCTCGAGTGGACCATCGACCGGGAGGTCCTGGAGCAGGCTTTCCAGAACGCCGAGGTGAAGCGCATCGAAGCGCAAAACAAAGCTCTCGACGAGCTCTTTAAAAAAGCCGAAGCCGCCATCGTCCAGATGAAGAAAGTCCTGCCCGAAAAGGAAAAGCTGGTCAAACCCGCCCAGGAGGCCGAAGCCGCCGCTCAAAAAGCTGTCGATGAAGTCCTCGCCCTCATTGCGGCGGCACCCGGAGGCAAGGCGGATGCCGCGCTGGAGAAAAAACTTACGGACGCCCGGACGAAGCTGGGGCCCCTCACGAGAAAGGTATCCGATGCCCTCGCGGCGGTTTCGGCCACCAAAAACAACGTCGAGGACGCCGAGGCGGAGGTAAAGCGCATCACCGAAACCAAGACGGAAAACGCCGCCCTCCTCAAAGCCGCGAATGCCGCGACGGCCGCCGCCAAAGCGTCGCAGGAAAAAGCCACCGCCGCACTCGCCGCGCGCAAAGCGGGGATTTCGAAAGAGATGGGCGAGCCGGTCGCGGTGGCTCTCTCGCCGGACAAGGAACGGGCCGCGGCCGTGTTCGCCAACGGCAAACTGGTGGTCTGGGCGGTCGCGACGGGGATGCCTGTCGAAGAGGTGAACGGGATCGCCGCTCCTGCGGCCACCCTGACGAGCCGGTCCGACGGACTTTTTGCCGTCACCACTTCCGAAGGCAAGGAAATCGTTTCCGCCCCGTCTCCGCAGTGGATCGTGGAGCGGCGTCTCGGCGGGGACAAAGATCCCTCCCTTTTTGCGGATCGGGTCAACGCGGTGTGCTTCAGCCCCGATGGCAAACAACTCGCCACCGGCGGGGGGGAACCCTCTCGTACCGGCAACCTGACCCTCTTTGATCTCGCTTCCGGAAAAGCCGTCGCGACCTGGAAAGACCGCCACGACGACATCGTCATGTGCCTCGATTTTTCCCCCGACGGCAAACGGCTCGCCTCGGGTGCCGCTGACAAGATCGCCCGCGTTTTTGACGTCGCCACGGGCGAGCAGGTGAATCTCTTTGAGGGACACACCCATTACGTGATGGACGTCGCCTTCCGCGCCGATGGTCGGGTCCTCGCCACGGGCGGAGCCGACGGTGTGGTCACCTCGTGGAACACGATCCTCGGGGAGCGGAAACGAAAAATCACCGGCTGGGGCAAGGAAGTCACCTCCCTGCAGTTCATCGGCGCGACCAACCGAATCGTGACCTCGTCCGGAGACAACCGCGTCCGCGTTGTCAACGACGAGGGAGGCGAAGTGCGTTCCATCACCGGATTGCCCGACTTCATGCAGGCTGTCGCCAGCACGCCGGACGGCGCGACACTGCTCGGCGGAGGCGAGGACAGCAAGCTCCGCATCTGGAACGGCACGGACGGCAAGCAAGTTGCCGTTTTCGGAATGCAATGAGACCTTTTCCGTTTTTTCTCTCACCCCCTCACAGTTATGTCATCGATCCTTGATCCCTCGTTCTCGCCCTTCCGTTGCTCGGGTCCGCTGAGCCGCCGCGGCTTCATGCAAATCGGACTGACCGGCATGGCGTCTCTTTCCTGGCCCGCCCTGCTGAAGCTCCGCGCGGAGAACGCGCTGAAACCGAACAGCGAAAAAAAGGCCATCATCATGGTGTGGTTGCCGGGGGGGCAGTCCCACATCGACACCTACGATCCCAAACCCGAGATCGGGAGCGAGTACCGCGGACCGTTCAAAACCATCTCGACGAATGTCCCCGGAATGCAGCTCACCGAACTGCTCCCGATGAATGCGAAGATCGCCGACAAGTTCACGATCCTGCGTTCGATGAATCAAAAGGCGGGCGGCCATCCGGCCGGTTCCATGCAGATGCTCTCGGGCGACTCGGACGAGCGGGACAAACCCAAACCCCGCCTCCCCGACTGGATGTCGGTGGCGCATTACCTGCGCGGGCAGAACGGCACGCGCACCAATCCGCTCCCGAATTACATCGGGGTGAATCCGCCGACGACCTACAACGGTCCCGCCTACCTCGGCGACGCCTATGCGCCTTTCTCGGTCAACGAGGATCCGAACCGGCCCGATTTCGAGGTTCCCAATATCGGTCTCTCCGATCCGGCCGAGACGCGTCGGCTCAGTGATCGCATCGCCCTGCGCCGCAGCCTCGACAAGCTGGAGCGGGCCTTTGACAAGGAGGGTGAACTCGGCGCTCTCGACGAATTCGAGGCCCAGGCCATGACCTTGTTGACCAATCCGCAGACCCGCGACGCCTTTGACCTCGGCAAGGAAGACGCGGCCACCCGCGATCGTTACGGACGCAACCGCTGGGGACAGCAGCTTCTCCTCGCGCGCCGTCTCGTCGAATCGGGGGTTGAGATCGTCACCAGCAGCCTGAGTGGTCCGCTCTGCGGCCGGGTCGGGAACTGGGACGACCACGCAGTGAACCAGCACCAATTCGAGGCCCTGCGTTTTCGTATGCCGTTCT